>JAFGVM010000023.1 GCA_016937995.1 Candidatus Delongbacteria bacterium | reverse complement strand
TTGAAATAACTAAGTAAAAATTATGAAGTTAAAGTTGCTACCATCTAATTTATACCATATGTCTCAATAAAATTTTAAATATCCTTTTGCATAAAAAATTTTTCTCTTCTTTATTATTTTTATTTAAAAAAATAATTTAGTATGTTTAATTATTTACCTTATATTTATGTCTGTTATTTAATAAAAAATAATTAAAACGGGACAAATCATGGATCTGAATATTGAGCAGGAATCAGTAAATACTATCAGGACACTTAGTATTGATGCAATAGATAAAGCAAATTCCGGACATCCCGGATTGCCATTAGGTGCTGCTCCTATGGCTTATGCTCTCTGGTCAAAGCATATGAAATTCAATCCTAAAAATCCGGAGTGGTTAAATAGAGACAGATTTGTTCTTTCAGCAGGGCACGGAAGTGCTTTGTTGTACAGTGTACTTCACTTATGTGGATATGACCTCAGTATTGAAGATCTAAAGAATTTCAGGCAATGGAACAGCAAAACACCGGGTCATCCTGAATTTGGGCATACTGCAGGAGTAGAAACAACTACAGGACCTTTAGGTCAGGGAGCCGCAAATGCAGTAGGAATGGCAATCGCTGAGAAAATGTTATCAAATAAATTTAATACATCTGATATAAAATTGATAGATCACTTTACATACTGTTTTGTAGGTGATGGTTGTTTAATGGAAGGCATTAGCTCAGAAGCTGCATCTATAGCAGGATATATGAAGCTTGGTAAGCTAATAATGTTGTATGATTCAAATGATATTTCATTGGACGGACCTACAAGTCTTACATTTACGGAAGATGTTAAGAAAAGATATGAAAGCTATGGTTGGCATGTAATAAGAGTTGAAGATGGTGATGAGGATATTGAAGCGATAAGCGAAGCGATAAAAATAGCAAAATCTGTAACAGATCAACCGACAATGATCATAATAAAAACAACAATAGGATATGGTTCTCCAAATAAACAAGGCAGCGAAAAATCACACGGATCTCCACTTGGAGATGTAGAAACTGCATTAACAAAGCAGAATCTTAAGATGGATCCGGAAAAGAAATTTTATATAAGCGGTCACGTTAAAGATAATTTTAAAAAGGTCATTGATAAAGCAATTTCAATAAACGATGAATGGGATAAAAAGAGAATTATTTATTCTGAGCAGTATCCTGAGCTGTATAAAGAACTGATAGATTATGCAGAGTTGAAATTACCTGAAAACTGGTCAGAAGTCTTACCTAAATTCGAGAAAGGCGGATCTTTAGCAACAAGAGTTTCAAATCATAAAGTTATGAATGCTGTTGGAACAAAATTGCCATGGCTGGTCGGTGGTGATGCAGATCTTAGCTGCTCAACAAAAATTTTCTTGAAAGAAGGCGGATATTTCGATGGTTTGGTTCAAAAAGGTAGAAATATTAGAATGGGTGTCAGAGAGCACGCAATGGCTGCAATAGCTAACGGTATCTCATTTCACGGCAGTCTAAGACCGTTTACCAGTACATTTTTCTCATTTGTTGATTATATGAGACCTTCCATCAGACTTGCAGCTCTTTGTAAAATACCGGTTATATATATTTTTACTCACGATTCTATAGCTGTAGGAGAAGACGGTCCAACTCATCAGCCTGTAGAACAACTGATGTCAGTAAGATCAATGCCGGGAGTTAAAGTTATCAGGCCGGGAGATGCAAATGAAGTGAGTGCAGCATGGAAATATATGATGGAAAATGCTAATTCACCTTATATACTGGTTCTTTCAAGGCAGGATATTCAAACAGTAGACAGAGAAAAATACGGTTGTGCAAAAGGATTAGAAAAAGGTGCTTACACTATAGCCGACTCTGATGATCCTGTTGCGGTGATATTTGCAACAGGTTCAGAAGTGAATCTTGCAATAGAGACTTACGAAAAGTTAAAAGCTGATGGAATAAATACAAGGGTAGTGAGTATTCCAAGCTGGGATATATTTGAAGAGCAGGATTGTGAATATAAAAGATCAGTATTATTGTCAGATATTCAAAAAAGAATATCCATTGAAACAGGTGTAACTTTCGGATGGTGTAGATATACTGGAAACAAAGGCCTAAACATTGGTGTAGATCAGTTCGGAGCTTCAGCACCGGGTGATGTGGTATTGGATGAATATGGTTTTACGGTAGAAAAGGTATATCACAGGATAAAAGAATACCTGAATAAATAGGTTGAAAATTGCATCTGTAGTTCAACTGGATAGAACACAGGACTCCGGATCCTGAGGTTGTCGGTTCGAACCCGGTCAGATGCACAATTATTGGTTTAAGATTTAAAAACTTTGAATTTCTGCTTCAAAGTCTGAATTTTCTGCATTCATTTACTTCTGTAAACTCACTGAAAAATTCTGACTCCTCCTTGAATTTCTTTGTTTTTAATTTCTTAAACATAACAATTTGGTTTATCCCGCTTTAAACCTAAAAAAGATAAATAGAATTACAAACTAAAATTAAAATTTAAAGATTAGGTAAATAAATATGGATGAAGTTTTAAAATCAGCATTGTTAGGATTTATTCAGGGTTTAACAGAATTTTTACCTGTTTCCTCTTCTGGGCATCTTGCAATTTTGCATAAAGTAACAGGATTAGAGACTGAATCGAATTTGTTTTTTGACATTTTGCTTCATTTAGCTACTCTGATAGCTGTTGTTATATTCTACAGGAATACGATCAAGGATATTATAAAGGGCGGTTTTTACGGTATAAAAAATCTGTTGAAAGGTGAAGGTGTTAAAAAATCTTTCTTTGAGAGTAAAGATTCAAGATTTTTTGTTCTGATCATCATCGGCAGTATTCCGACTGCTATTATTGGACTTACATTCAAAGATGCTGTAGAAAAGTTGGCAGATAATCTTTTTTATGTCGGAATTGCGTTATTGGTAACTGCAACATTGCTTATTTTCTTTGAAATTAAAAGAAGAGCTTTTAAGAAAATAGATCAGATATCAGTTCTTGATTCTATCATAATTGGTATTGTTCAGGGGATAGCTATTATTCCGGGTATTTCCAGGTCAGGATCTACTATATCAACAGCGAAATTTCTTTCAATAGACAAAGAAACAGCAGCTTCATATTCCTTTTTACTATCATTGCCTGCAATTGGTGGTGCGTTTCTACTTGGGTTGAAAGATGTCATGGAGGTTGAATTCAGTGTTGAGCCGTTTGTTCTTGGGGTTGGTTTTGTAACGGCTTTGATCACAGGATATTTCAGTCTGAAATTATTAGTTTGGATGATCAAAAAGTCAAATATGTACTTTTTTGCAGTGTATTGTATTGCAATAGCTGTATTTGCAATGATGTATTAGCATAGAATTCAATTAAATAAAAATAATTTAATGGAGCGGAAAATGAATAGTGTAGTTTTAGATCTTTGGCCGGAATTGGAATGGATCAAAGATGAAGAGCTTAAAGAAAAAACGGCGAAGACATGGGAATTGGCATTGGAAAGAAGTGTTTTAACTCCAGATGACCTTAGAAGGATACCTTTTACTCTTCTTTGCGGACCTGACCTGAAAGTTACTTTCATGGACCACAAGAGATCAGTAGTTCATATTGCAAGAGATGCCGGTAACAAGATCAATGAATTTTATCACGGAGAACTTCCTGTTAATATGGATGTTCTTATTTCAGGTGCTATTTTAGCAGATGTCGGTAAATTGTTAGAGTATGTTCTTGATGATAATAATAAAGCAGTCCAGGGAAACTATGGAAAATATTTGAGACATCCTTTCAGCGGTGTTTCTATAGCAGAAGAGTGTGGTCTTCCTGCTGAAGTGTGCCATATCATAGCAACTCACGCAGGTGAAGGTAATATGGTAAAAAGAACGACTGAGGCTTTTGTTGTTCATCACGCTGACTTCATGACTTTTGAACCATTCAAAGATAGATTGAAGATCTAGTTTCTCGCAGATAGATAGTATAAAGAAAAAGGGAGCATATGCTCCCTTTTTTCACTTCTAATTTCTAAATTCTAATTTTATTTATCTACCCCTGCATTACCATTCCACCATCAACATTGATGACTTGCCCTGTAATATAATCAGCTTTGTCAGAGGCTAAGAATACAGCTGCATTTGCGACATCTGATGGTTGCCCAAGTTTCTTTGCTGGAATAAGTGCTATTAAACTGTCTTTTGCCTGATCAGAAAGTTTTTCCGTCATTTCAGATACGATGAACCCAGGTGCAATTGCATTTACTTTGATCCCCCTAGATCCAAGTTCTTTGGCAGAAGTCTTTGTCATACCGATAACCCCTGCTTTTGAAGCAGAATAATTGATCTGTCCCGGATTACCCATTTGACCGACTACAGAAGTAATATTAATTATTTTGCCTGCTCTTTGTTTCATCATAGGTCTTGTAACTGCTTTAGTACAATTGAAAACACCTTTAAGATTGATATTGATCACAAGATTCCACTCATCCTCACTCATCCTCATAATAAGATTATCTCTTGTAATTCCGGCATTATTCACAAGAATATCCACTGATCCGAATTTCTCTATAGTACCGTTAACTAAAGCTTCAACTTCCTCAAATTTGGAAACATCAGCTTTGATCGCTAAAGTTTCAACATTATATTTTTCTCTGATCTCTTTAGCGGTTTCATCAGCAAGATCCTGTAAAATATCTGAAATAACTATTTTAGCTCCGTTCTTGGCATATTCTTCAGCGATAGCTTTTCCAATTCCTCTTGCAGAACCTGTTATTATTGCAACCTTATCTTTTAACATACTCAACCCCCGTAAATAAAGAGGGGACGGAAATAAACCGTCCCCTGTAAGTCATATTTATAATTCTAATTTATCAATATCTTCAACATTCTGCACACCCAGGAATTTAACATCCCTAGATATTCTTTTACCAAGTCCCTGAAGAACGTTACCCGGGCCAACCTCTATGAATGTATCGATACCTTTTGAGATCATTTCCTCAATTGTTTTAGTCCATCTGACCGGTGACATAACCTGGTCAACTAAAAGGTCTTTCAGGTTGTTTTTATCTGAAGAAGACAGAGCAGTAACATTGGGAACAACTGGAATTGAAGGAGCGCTGAATTCAACAGAAGAAAGCTTATTTTTAAGAGGTTCAACCGCAGAGGCCATCAGAGGCGAGTGAAAAGCACCACTTACAACAAGTTCTTTTACTATCTTTGCACCTTTTTCCTTAGCGATCTCCATTCCTTTCCTTACACCTTCTATAGATCCGGAGATAACAGTTTGACCAGGAGAATTAAAATTAGCTGCCTGAACAATACCTGCTGCAGATGCTTCATTGCATGCTTCGATCACTATATTTTCATCCTGAAGACCAACAACCGCAGCCATTGTTCCAGGGTTGTCTTCTCCTGCTTTCTGCATCTCTGCACCCCTAAGCTTTACAACTTCAAGTGCATTTTCAAATGACATTGTTCCTGCACAAACGTGAGCTGAGTATTCACCCAGACTGTGACCTGCGGTCATAACAGGAGCTACACCTTTTTCCTTCAATATTTTATCAAGTATAACTGACATAATAAATATTGCAGGTTGAGTGATCTTTGTTTGTTTAAGATCTTCTAAAGGACCTTCAAAAGATACTTTTTTTATATCAAACCCGAGGATTTCGTTAGCTTTATCATAATATATTTTTGCGATTTCATATTTTTCATAAAGGTCCTGACCCATACCAACGTATTGTGAAGCCTGACCGGGAAATATAAAAGCTATTTTAGACATTATTACTCCAAATTACATTTTTATTACCAAACCGCCCCAGGTAAATCCACCACCGAAAGCCGCAACAAGAAGAACATCTCCATCTTTCAATCTTCCTTCTTTTCTAACTTGATCTAAAGCGACCGGAATAGAAGCTGAAGATGTGTTTCCCATGTATTGTAAATTTCTTACCACTTTATCATCAGGCATATTGACTCTTTTTGCGATAGCATCAATGATTCTGGAATTTGCTTGATGAGGTATAAGCATATCGATATCATCTTCAGTTATCTGTGCATCTTCCATTGCTTTTTCAGCTGATTCGATCATAGCCCTAACGGCATATTTATAAACTTTATTACCTTCCATTCTTATCGTTGATCTTTTATCAATTCCATTTTCGTCAAACATTTTTTCCTGATCAGATACTTTTTTATTTACTCTTGTACCACCACCGTAAGACCATAGTAAATCAGCCAGGTCACCATTACTCTTTATGTAAGACCCGAGCATACCTCTATCTCCATCAGCAGGTTGGACGACAACTGCTCCTGAAGCATCACCGAAAAGAACATAAGTTGAACGATCGTTGATATCTGATAATGAAGTTAAGAATTCAGCACCGATTACTAAAATGTTCTTAAATTTACCTGAAAGTATTAATCCTTCAGCGATAGTCATTCCATAGATCCATCCCGTACAAGCAGCAGAAACATCAAAAACAGCAGCATTCTTTGCACCAAGGTTCTGCTGTACAAAAATAGCAGTTGACGGGAAGTTCATGTCAGGAGTAATAGTTGCAACAATTATACAATCTATATCCTCAGCAGTAAGTCCTGCATCTTCAATTGCAGCTTTTCCGGCAAATGTAGCCATATCCGATGTTGATAATCCACTTTCACCAATAACTCTTCTTTCCTTTATTCCTACTCTTTGAGTGATCCATTCATCAGTGGTGTCCATTATTTTTTCAAGGTCTTTATTTGTTACAACCGTATCGGGAAGGAAAGATCCTGTTCCTACGATTTTTAATGTTGGTTTTTTTGACATATAGTCACCTGCGATTGAAAATTAAAATTTAGTTAATTTGCGCATATTTTTTTGAGAATTTCAATCCCGAAAAAACAGCTTTTGAAGAAGACTTACCATGACCCAGAACAACTTTTCCATTAATTCCAAGTAATGGAGCTCCACCTAAAGATTCATAGTTGAATTCTTCGACAAGAAAATGTAAAAAATTATTTGATTTATTACAATGAGTTTTATCTAAATCTTTTATGAAAAGCTCATACATTGATTCAAGAAGTTTCAGTATTATATTTCCTGTAAATCCATCAGAAATAATTATATCTGCATCACCTCTGAGAATACCGTCACCTTCGATATTACCTTTAAATTCAGGTAAATTTTCTTTAAGCAGATTGTAAAGTACTTTATGTTCAGCCGTACCTTTCCAAGATTCCAGACCTATGTTCAATAATTTAACAGAAGGATCATTATTTTTAAAGAATCCTTTATAAAATTCAACTGCCATGTTGGTTAATTCGAAATATGTTTTAGAATCAAGGTTCCTGTTACCTAAAGCACCGACATCGATCAGACCAACCGGGTCTCTTTGATAAACAGGTATAAATGACATCAGAGCCACATTGGATCGTTCAGCCTGCATTCCAAGAATATCTATTGCACTTAGTATTGCAGCACCGCTATTACCGCAGGTGAAAACACAATCAGCTTTGCCATCTTTTAAATATTTCATACAGTCAACAACTGCAGAATTGCTCTTTTCTTTCTTTATGGACAGAGGGCTTTCATCCATTTCTACAAAGGTATCCGATACTATAAATTCAGAATCAGTTGATTCAACGATATTTTTAAGGATTTGATCTTGACCGGAGCTTTCTATCCCGAACATTAATAAAGTGTCTTCTGGATAAGATTCAAGATATTTTTTGCAGCCTAGAATGATTTCACCGGGGGCATTATCTCCGCCCATAAGATTCACAGCTATCTTCATGAAGTTCCCAGATTAATTCGGATTATCCATATTATTATAATATATGAATTTTATGATCTTTAGCAAATACGGATTTTTACAAATAAAAAAGCCACAGACCTATAAACTGAATTTATTTAGTATGTGGCTTAAGTGTGATTAGTCTGCTTTGACTTTAATTACTGCTTTTCCCTTGTAGTATCCACATGAAGGACATACTCTATGAGATAAAACAGGAGCCGAGCAATTTGGACACTTAGCAGTGCTTTTTGCTGTTAGTTTCCAATGGTTCTTTCTTGATTTCGCTTTCGCTTTAGAGGTTTTCCTCTTTGGTACTGGCATCGTGTTTCTCCGTGATTATTAATTACAAGCCCCAGGCTTGATCTTATATTATAAGCTATTTGCTTATGATAATTCTTTTATTTCTGCTTTTTTGCGATTTCAGCCAATTTTTCCCATCGTGGATCAATAGTTTCATCCTTACTGCAGGTGCAGGGTCCTTCATTCAGATTCTTTCCGCATTGAGAACAAAGACCTTTACAACTACCGGAGCAAAGTTTCTTTAAAGGTAATGACAGATAGAAAGTTTCAATGTAATATTGATCAAATATCAAATATCCGTCATTTTCCTCGGGTCTGATGATCTCAAGATTATCAGAATTACCCCTTTTCTCATCTCCGAGATGGAAAACATAGTCTATTTCAATTTCGATATCGGGAGTATATTCATCCCCGCATCGGTCACAATATTCTTTCACTGTAATATTATTCGAACCTGTAATGTGTAAGTAACTATTGTTCCTTATGACATTCAAGGTAAGTCCGGTGCCTGAAACGATCTCATAATCCTCAATATTCAGAGACATGATCGAATCTTCTTCAAATCTGATCTGATTATCACCTTCTTTTAATCGGTCTATTTTAATCTTCATAGCTTCAAATACCGTTAATCAAATAATAGGGCATAAATATAATCTTGATAATAAAAAAAGTCAAGCTTGAAAATAGTTGTCAGTTGACAGTGACCAGTGACCAGTAAAAAACCTGTATGTGCGTCTCGTACAAACCTCTGTAACCTGAAACTTAAAACCTAAGTGAAAGACAACTCAATCCGCCATCCAGTTTTCTGAATTCAGAAGTGTCCACTTCAATAATACTGTATCCGAGATCTTCGATCATTTTTTTTGTTTTAGGATAGCCCTCAGGAACGATAACAGTGTCATTGATCCAGAGAGAATTCGCGGCATATTCCTCTTCTTCAGGAACGATCAATTGATTTATCTTCTCAAAAGAAGGATTATCAATGAATTCTCCTGTCACCAGGAAATTACCATTCTCAATATAATTAATACCGGTCTTAAGATGAAGCATATCATTCATCTCAACCACTGATCCAGTCATACCATAATCTTCTAATATTGCAATAAGCTGATTTGCTCCGTGAATATTTGTTCTCTCAGATAATCCTATGTAATAGTGATCATCGACCATCATTACATCACCACCATCTAAATTTCCGGGAAAAATGATCTCTTCAATTTCTGTATAATATTTTTGCAGGATCTTCTCGATACCGTCAGTTTCCCCGTTCCTTGATGGTGCTCCGGGATATGTAATGATAGCACAATGAGGAGTACATACTGCAATATCCTCAATGAAACATGAATCAGGGAATTTTTCTCGGGGGTCAAGAATTTTTACTAAGAGACCGCATTGTTTTAGAGCTTCAACATAATTCGAATGTTGTTCCAGAGCTTTTTCATATACAGGTTTGCCAAGATCAGCAGAAGTTAGACCATTGGTCATACTTTGTGAAGGTTTTCTTACGACAGCGTACTTAAATTTTTTCATTTACCATCCTAATAAATAAGCAAATATTAATGGAGCTACGATAGTAGCATCCGACTCAATTATAAATTTCGGAGTTTCAGGTTCCAGTTTTCCCCAGGTGATCTTTTCATTAGGTACAGCTCCAGAGTATGAACCATAGCTTGTTGTGGAGTCACTTATCTGGCAAAAATATGACCAGACAGGTATTTGATCAAGTTGAAGGTCCTGGTGAAGCATAGGTACTACACAGATCGGGAAATCACCTGCAATACCACCACCAATCTGAAAGAAACCGATACCTTTTCCAACATTTTCCTGATACCATTTTGCTAAAAACATCATGTATTCAATTCCAGATCTAGTTACGGAAGGTTCGAATAAGCCTTCTATACAATGTGCAGCAAAAAAGTTTCCACATGTGGAATCTTCCCATCCGGGTACAATTATCGGCAAATTTTTCTGAGCTGCTGCAAGTAACCATGAATCTTTAGGATCGATCTGGTAATCTTTCTCAAGTTGTCCGCTTAACAGAATATTATAAAAGAACTGATGCGGGAAATATCTTTTTCCCTCTTTGTATGCTTTAGACCACTGATCCACCAAATGTTTTTCTATTCTTCTCATTGCCTCTTCTTCAGGTATACAGGTATCAGTAACTCTATTGAAATGGTGATCCAGCAATTCTTTTTCATCGATTGGGGAAAGATCTCTGTAATGCGGCACACGTTTGTAATAATCGTGTGCCACAAGATTAAAAACATCCTCTTCAAGATTTGCTCCGGTACATGAAATAATAGCGATCTTGTCCTGTCTTATCATTTCTGCCAAAGACTTTCCAAGTTCAGCTGTACTCATAGCACCAGCTAAAGTGACCATCATTTTCTTGCCGTCTTCCAATTGTTTTTCGTATCCTTGGGCAGCATCTATCAGAGCAGCTGCATTAAAATGTTTGAAATGTTCTAAAATAAAATTAGAAACTGGTCCTTTATTTTTCATAGCATTCTCTTGTTTATTTAAATTTATAGCTTAACATTTTGTAATATAATTTTGATACCAGAAATTCCGAAGCAGGTAAGCCTTCAATAGGTGCGAGTTCAACAATATCAAAACCAAGTACATTCTTATTTTCAAATACCTTTTTCAAGAATTCCAAGGTGGAATACCATTCCAGACCTCCAGGTTCCGGTGTTCCTGTCCCGGGTATGATAGAGGGGTCAAATGCATCAAGGTCGAAAGTAATGTAAACTTTGTCAGTGAGCAAATTGATCGCCTTGTCCATCCAGGTTGAATCCCTGTAGATATCTTGAGCGAAAAAGCATTTTTCTCTGTTTAAATATTTATTCTCATTAATATCCATGGATCGTATGCCGATCTGTACTAAATTGGTGTTTTGAGAAGCCTCGTATGCTGCACAAGCATGATTATATTTCGATCCGTTGTACTCAGGTCTAAGGTCAGCATGAGCATCAAAATGAAGTATAGTAATATCCGGGAATTTTTCGTAGAAAGCTTTAATTATTCCAATGCTGACAGAATGTTCTCCACCGAAAAAAGTTAGAAATTTATCGGTTTTAAGCAGTTGTACAGTACTTTCGTATACTTTTTCGAACAAATCTTCTGGAGAAGAATCTTCATTGATAGGGGGAAGTATATGTATACCTTTTTTGTAAACTTCAGAATCAGTTTCGATATCGTAAAGTTCCATATTTTCTGAAGCTTCGAGAAAAGATTGAAAACCTTTATCCGCTCCTTTTCCCCATGTTGAAGTTCCATCGTAAGGGATGGATCGTAAAAATATTTTTGAATTCTCGTAATCTGAGTACCTTTGTTCTATTCCGCCAAAAGTTTTCATTCCTCTTCATATCCTAATATTTTTAACATATCACCAACACTTTGTTCATCTCTGTATATGTGGTCGATAACGTCACCTTTTTCATCTCTATCAATTATGATATGTTTAGGTGATGGTATAAGACAGTGCTTAATACCTCCGTAACCACTTATAGAATCCTGATAAGCTCCAGTATGAAAAAAACCTAAATAAAGTGGTTCTTTTTCATCATTGTCGTACTCAGGAAGCAATATTTGCTGATTCAGATCCTCAGAATTATAATAGTCAGAGTGATCACAGCTTAAACCACCGATATTGACCCTTGTATAATCATTATCCCATTTATTTATCGGCAGCAGAATAAACTTTTCATGGATTGACCATGCATCCGGAATTGTGTTCATAACACTGTTGTCAACGATATACCATCTCTCAGTATCATTTTGTTGTTTCTGCTCAATGACTTTAAAGATAATAGCTCCACTTTCACCTACAGTAAATTTACCGAATTCAGTATAAATATCCGGTTCTTCAACACCTTCATTTGAACAGATATCCTTAATTCCAGTTACGATCTCCTTGATCATATATTCATAATCGTACTCGAATCCCATGCCGCTTCTTATAGGAAAACCACCACCAAGATTCAGAGAATCCAGGTTCGGGGCATCTTTTTTTAACTCAACGTAGAGTTTAAGAGCTTTTTTAAACTCGCCCCAGTAATAAAGACTGTCCTTTATACCTGAATCAACAAAAAAGTGAAGCATTTTAAATATGAATTTTTTATTATCTTTAATTTCATCACGGTAGAAATCCAGTAATTCAGTATGATTGATTCCGAGTCTTGATGTATAATAAGCAGATTGAGGCTCTTCATCTATGGCCATTCTCAGACCTATAGTGATCTTTTTATCACCTGATAGATCATCAAGTCTTTTCAGTTCTGTTATACTGTCAAGGACAATTATTGTATTATTGAATCCCATGTCCTGAAGACTCAATATCTTTTTTATATAGTCATCAGTCTTATAACCGTTATGAACAATTATACGGTCCTTGGTCAGTTGTCCCTTTTTTAACAGTCTCAGTATAAGGTCAATGTCGAATGATGATGATGTTTCAAGATTTACGTTATGTTTCAAAGCTGCACTTATTACGTGGTGATAATGACAGCATTTAGTACAGTAGCAGAAATGATATTTGCCTTTATAGCCGATGGATTTAATGGCTCTGTTAAATAAATTTCGTGATTTTTTTATCTGATCTCCTATTTTTGGCAGATAAAATAGCCTCAATGGAGTACCGTATTTATCGATCAAATATTTTAATGAAACACCGTGAAAGGTCAGATAACCTTCGTTAAGGTCAAAACCCTCCTGGGGAAAGTAGAATGATTGTTCAACAAGGTCAAAATATGTATTTTTCATTTTGACTCCTATATAAAATTAGTTATGGAAAGGAAAAATGTTTTTTTATTTTAAAATAGTCAACAAAAAATTTCATAGTAAAAGTGATAAAAACTGTTAAAATTCAGATAAGAAATTGCTTACAGATGTCCCGATCGAATTAAGATCGTAACCACCTTCCTGTACTATCAGTACAGGTATTTTGTAATTTTTGAAACGGGACCCCATTTTTGTAAAAGATTCAAAGCTTAATTTAAAACTTCCGACAGGATCATTTATATGAGTATCAACTCCCAGAGATATTATTAAAAAATCAGGAGAAAATTCATTGATTTTACTTATTGCTGTATCCAGGGTACTTAAATAAGTTTTCTCATCACATCCTAAGTCTAAAGGCAGGTTTATATTATATCCTTTACCTTTGCCGGTCCCTGTCTCATTTTTTGTTCCCCATGAATATGGATAGTCAAATTTAGGATCAGCATGGATAGATACATATAGAACTTCATTAGTATCATAGAAAATATCCTGTGTACCGTTGCCGTGATGGTAGTCAAGGTCTAATATTGCAATTTTTTTATCCTGTGTCTTTTCCAGTATGTATTTTGCACTTATCGCAGAATTGTTGAGATAACAGAATCCACCATAGAATTCTTTTCCGCTATGATGTCCTGGGGGGCGGCACAGGGCATACACACTTTTATCTCCTCTTAGGATGTGATCGGATGCGGTTAAGGCACATTCAACTGAATTAAGTGATGCTGTGAAAGTGTGTCTGAATATCGGTGTACAGGTGTCATATGAATGTAATCCGACCTCGTTAATTATCCCAAGATCCTTTTTGTTTTCAGAATTCCGGTTGAAGTGGTATGGGATCACTCCATTGTCATGTTCCTGTGTTTTACTCCATTCTTGGTAAACAGATGATAGAAAATCAAAATAATTTTTACTGTGAGTACTTTTGGCAGCTTTTTCTGTTCTCTCACTAAATTCTCCAGAATGTAAAAATTCAAATGAACCTGATCTTAATTTGTTACAGATAGAATCTACTCTTAAAGCTATCTCAAAGGCAGGTATAAAGTTCCATCCATCAAGTATTGTGATAGGGTCATGAAGTTGATGGTCTTTGGGGATAATTACTTTCATAGAACTCTTTGATCAATGTTTTATAATTCCTTAGTAAAATCAGACTCTTTGAAGAGAAAATCAAGCTATTTATATATCTAAAGTTAATTTACAATTGAAGTGAAATATTTAAAATCATGCTAAAGCATTCGGACCCATAGATGATAAAGTCAGTTACATTTTGCCAATGTTGTGGAAGTTTGCACAACGTGCGTAAATTTGTTGGCTATACGTTACGAGTGACGTATTTTTTTAATGTATATAATTTACAACTACTTTTATAACCTTCGCCAAATTCTCTTCACTTTGTGCAAGTATAGAATCATCAGGAGTTTCATTCTTAGTTCTGTTGACGATCACAGCAGATATACATGCAGCTTTTAATCCGAAGGCATTTGCAATAGTGAACAGGGTAGAGCTTTCCATCTCAAAATTAAGAACATTCAGTTTCTGCCACTGTTCAAGTGATCCCTGAAATTCTTTGATAACATATTTTGAAAAAGTATCATAACGTTCCTGTCCGGGATAAAAAGTATCAGATGAAGCTGTGATCCCAGTATAATAAGGGATATTATTTTCTTTAGTAGCTGAAACAAGTGCATTAGAAAGATCAAGATCGGCAACAGCAGGATATTCCACAGGTGCATAGTGCTTTGAAGCACCATCAAGTCTAACGGCTCCGGTAGTAATGATCATCGAAGGTATTTCTATATGTGACTGAATTGCTCCGGTCGTTCCTATTCTAATAAAATTCTTAATTCCAAGAGAAGCAAGTTCTTCAACTGCAATAGATAAAGACGGTCCACCTATGCCAGTAGAACAAACAAGTACACTTGAGTTGTTAATTTGAGCTAACCATGAAGTATATTCTCTGTTACTAGCAAGGAAAGTTGCACCGGGATCAATGTATTTTGCAGTTTTTTCCACTCTTCCAGGATCGCCCGGCAAAATAGCAAGAGTTGCACCTTTTAACATTTCTGTGGTTAATTTAATATGATATTTCATAATGGATCCCTTAGTTTAGTTTCTCACAGAGGTAGAGAGTAAAATATGTTGTACAGAATGGTAATTGCTGGTCAATGATCACTGACCACTGTTTTATTCTCAATAACTACGATAACACCTTTTGTGAATTCTATGGATTGAGTGTCATCAACAGCGCAATTACTTAGACCGAGAGGGTTGTCTCGTGAAAGCTCGGTGTCAATTAATCTATATTTAAAACCTTTGATAGTAAGATGTTTTACCTTATCACTTCCGGCAAAAATAGAAATACTGGTCTTTGGTGAAAATTTGAACTTTGTTGAAGAATTTAAAAAGTACATATTTTCTTTTTCACCGATTAAAATGACCGGAGAGAAACAGCATGGGATAGTTTCTTCGATCTCCTCAGAGATCTCCTCATGTATGGACGATTTGTTTTTATGCAGAATAGAGAATAGGTTTTTTGTTTGCCTGCTTAAACTCTTTCCGGCAAAATAAACACTTGTCTCAAAATTAGACATGAAATGATCTTTTCTACCCCCAAAAGCACCGAATACAATAGCATTATTATATCCGAGAACATGGGTTTCCTCCAAAGCAAGATCATAGTCAGAGTAATCCTTTTCCACTGGGAATTTCATCGTTTTAGCAATAGAAAGATTGTCCAGTGCCGACTGTTCGCATGAATCCATATCACCTATATGTAGATCAACTGTTATGTCCGGAAAATATTTATAAATGTGATTGATCCCACCATCAACAGCAATAATGAACTGATCATTGTAGATCTTCTTAAAGGAATTAGCGTCGAATTCCTTTCCATTTAAAACGAGAATAGCGGTTTTATTTTCCATATGCCTTCCAATAAACTTCGTATTTCTTCGTCGAATGTGAATTTCTGTTCAAGTGACTTGCTTCATGCAAGCTCCCATCTATCAATTCCTCTTCCTCCTTGAACTACTTGTTTCTATTAAGTCATGACTTATTTTAAGGTTATTATTTTCTCTTCTTCTTAGGTTTTACGAATTTAATTTTTTTATTACCAAGGACGATATCTTTGTCTATCGTTACTTTCTTAGTATCAGGATGATCCGGTAATTCGAACATGATCTCATTCATTGTATCTTCGATAATACTTTTTAAAGATCTTGCACCGGTCTTTCTTACTATGGCCAGATTTGCGATCTCTGAAATTGCATCTTTGGTAAATTCAAGCTTACAACCTTCATATTCAAATAATTTCTGATATTGCTTCACAATTGAATTCTTTGGCTCTGTCAAAATATGTTCTAAAGCATTCTTATCAAGATGGTGCATTGATTTAACTACCGGCAATCTTCCTATTATTTCAGGGATCAAACCGAATTTGAACAGATCTTCGTAAGCTATTTTAGAAAGGATCTCATCATAGTTCATTCCCTTGATATTAACTTTGTCAGATCCGAATCCAATGCTTTTTTCTCCGATCCGGTGCCTGATGATATCTTCAATACCATCAAAAGCACCACCACAAATGAAAAGTATATTAGTGGTATCAATTTCAACTAAAGGTTGTTCAGGATGTTTTCTTCCTCCCTTAGGTGGAACCTGAGCTTTTGTTCCTTCAAGTATCTTTAGCAATGACTGCTGTACTCCTTCTCCTGAAACATCTCTTGTAATTGAAGGATTAGAGTTCTTACGCGCGATCTTATCGATCTCGTCAATGTATATAATACCGGTTTCAGTTAATTTAGGATCGTAATCAGCAGACTGTAAAAGACGGACAATGATATTCTCCACATCTTCACCCACATAACCCGCTTCAGTCAGAACTGTAGCGTCAGCAATGGTGAAAGGTACATGTAAAACTCTGGCAAGTGTTCTGGCAATAAGAGTTTTACCTGTTCCGGTGGCACCTACGAAGAGTATGTTTGATTTTTCTATTTCAACATTTTCATCTTTGTTTTTTAAATTTGAATGAAGTCTTTTATAGTGATTGTAAACGGCAACAGAAACAGCCACTTTAACATCATTTTGTCCAAAAACGTACTTATCTAGCTCATTTTTGATCTCTTTCGGAGTAGGGAATTTTTCAGGGATGCTGTCTTTCTGTTCCTTGACCTGTATTTCATCCAGATAACTTTGAGCATAATCTACACATTCATCACAGATCATAGCATCCATACCTGAGATCAGCATTCCGATCTCCTCAGATGGTCTTCCACAGAAACTGCAAAAGTCACCACTTTTTGTTTTCTTAGTCATTTTTATCAGATCCGTTTATTTGTTAGTCGTATAAATTTTATCGATCAATCCGTACTTCAAAGCTTCATCGGCAGACATGAACAGATTTCTATCCGAGTCTTTCTCGATCTTGCTTATAGACTTTCCTGTGGTTGAGCTTAAGATCTCATTCAATTTCTTTTTAACTTTGATTATCTCTTCAGCAGCTATCTGAATATCAGATGCCTGACCATGTGCACCACCGAGAGGTTGATGTATCATTATCCTTGAATTCGGAAGTGCTATTCTCTTTCCTTTAGTTCCCGCAGTTAAAAGTATGGCTCCCATACTCGCTGCCTGACCGATACATATTGTCGTAACATCAGGTTTTATATAATTCATTGTGTCATAGATAGCCAGTCCCGAAGTGATAACTCCACCAGGGCTGTTGATATATAACGAAATATCCTTGTCAGGATCTTCCGCCTCAAGATAAAGAAGCTGGGCAACAACCAGGCTGGCCATATTATCCTCTATCTCGGAATTTATAAAAATTATCCTTTGTTTAAGCAGCAGGGAATAGATGTCATATGCTCTTTCACCTCGACCTGATTGCTCAATTACCATTGGAACTAAAGGCATGATATACTCCGTTTATTATTTGTCTTCTGTACTTTCTTCTTTAATTTCATCAACCAGTTTGACCGTGTTATTGCTCTTTAAAAAATCACGAACTTTTTTATCAAGTATGTCATCCCTGAGCATTTGAAGTTTTTCTTTTGGAGAGTAATATTGCTTAACTTTGTCAATATCAATTGAAGAATCCTCCGATATTTTTTTGAATTTATCTTCAAGATCAGGATCAGATACAGTTAGATTTTCTTTCTCTATTATTTTTCTACGGATATATTCCCATTTTAGTGAAACAGCCGCATTTTCTCTGTAGATACCTTCAAGCATTTTTCTATCCATTCCCGGTCCGTACTGCTTGATAGCGTTATCGATCAGATTATTCAAATAACCGTTTAAAACTGAAGGAGGAACTTCAAAACTATCATGTTTATCTATGATTGTTTTTGCAAATTTATCATAGATGGCATTTTCATTTTGACTGGTTTTATTCTTATAAATATCTTCCCTGACAGCTTTTTTTAATTCTTCCAGAGTTTTGTATTTTTTGTCATAAGTTTGTGCAAATTCATCATTTAGCTCAGGAAGTATTTTGACATATACTTTATCTGCCATTACGTCGAAATTAAGCGATTGTGCAGGATGATCTCCCTGTGCAGGTATGTCAAATTTCACTTCTTTAGTTTCACCCTTTTTCATTCCCTCAAGCTCTTTGTCTATCTGATCGTTTGACAGACCCACTTCTATGGTTTTTGTTTCCCATTCAGATGTTTCATTTCCGGAAGGCCTGATCTTAATGTCCACGATAGAGCCTTTTACAACGGGTTCATCTGTTTCTTTTTGAGAGGCATGCTTGTCCAGGATCTTTCCAATCACCTGATCAACTTCTTCATCTGTTACTGTAACATTTGTATGTTCGATCTCAATTCCTGTATAGTCAAGAAGTTCGAATTCTGGGTTTATCTCGATCTTGGCAGAAAATTTAAGGGAATCATCCTTCTGGTCGATATCCTCTATCACAGGATCTGCTAAAGGATAGATCTTGTTCTCTATCAGGTAATTGCTATATGAAGAGTTTATTGCTTCGTTAATAGCTTCTATTTCAATGTTTGCACTGTATCTGCTTTTCAGAATACTTTCAGGCACTTTTCCTTTTCTAAAACCGTCTACTTTTGCTGTTGTTCTGAACTTTTTAAAAGCTGTGTCCTTGTAATTTTTAAGTTCATCTGCCGATAGTTCAAAGTTAATTATTTTTCTGTAACCTTTTTCAACAGTTGATTCTGTTTTCATTGATGCTCCTTGTTTATTTTTCTTGATCTTGCTCTTGTTTTTCCAGTTTTTCTATTTTTACCCATCCTATCCTCTGTTTAGATACAGACAGTATCGTAAAGGAAAGTCCTATTGAATCTTTTTTATCACCTACCTCGGGAACTTCACCGAAGATATCATAAAGGTAACCACCCAAACTTTCATAATCCTCATCTTCAGGTAAGTTGATCCCCAAAATGTCATTTATATCGTCCACTGGTATTTTCGCGTCAAACTCATAAACTTTATCATTCAGTTTCTTATATAACTGGTCTTCTGTGTCAAATTCATCCTGGATCTCGCCGACTATCTCCTCAATAATATCCTCCAGTGTGATCATGCCGGCAGTTCCTCCGTATTCATCAACAACAATAGCTATATGTATCTTTTCCTTCTGGAACATTTTAAGGAGATCACCGATATCTTTTGACTCAGGAATGAATGTAACGTCCCGTGTTATATTTTTAATTTCGACATTTTCATGTTTGTTATTCATGTAATGCAAAAGGTCTTTAATGTAGAGGATACCTACAATGTTATCAATGCTTTCACTGTATACAGGGATCCTTGAGAAATTATTAGTGTTGATAAATTCCAAAAGTTCAGGGAGTGCGGTCTGATCCTCAATAGATTTCATATCAACTCTTGGTACCATGATCTCTTTAACAGTCGTTTCACCGAATTCAAAAATAGAGTTTATCATCTTTTTTTCATCTTCCTCAAGAGCACCTTCTTCTTCTCCTACCTCCATAAGGTTTTCAATGTCTTTACGAGTAAAGGCGGTAATTCCTTCAACACCCTTGAATTTACCGATGAAAATATTCACTATCTTAGAAATGATGTATGTCAGAATATAAAGAATTGAGTAGAACAGCATTATTAAAGGGAATATTTTCCTGCTGAAAGATAATCTGTTCCTTATAGCATACGACTTTGGTATGATCTCCCCAAATAAAAGTATGATTATTCCAACAACAAACACCTCTACGAACATTCCCCAGCCAGCATAAACAGTTCCCAACAGTAAATTATGGGTCAGTAAAGCAGCTATGGTTGCAATGCTTATATTTACAATGGTGTTTCCCAAAAGCAAAGAGATCAGTAAAAACTCAGAGTTTTCAGTCAGATATTTATAAATCTTTTGGTCTTTTGTATTTTTTGAGTTCCTAAGCTCATTCATTTCATTTTCTGTTAAACTGATAAGTGCAGTTTCAGAAGCAGAAAAGAGCATACTAAGTGGCAAAAGAGCGATAAAAGCTATACTTTGTATCACCCACAGTGGAACTTCGTCCATCAAATTCTCCTTATTCTTTAATTAATGTAATATAATCTTTTGGGTCTCTATACCCAAGAAATTTTATAATCTATGATCTTCCAGTTCATTCAATAATTTATCCTCAGCCTGATGGATCCGGATCTTTTCCTCTTTGGATCTATCTTTGTAACCTATCATATGAAGTAATCCGTGAAAAACGAGTCTGTTCAACTCATTGATCAATTTGACTTTATATTGTCTGGCCTGCCTCTTTGCCTCATCAACACAAATAATTATTTCTCCGTCCAGATTTGTGAGATCATCATCATAACTGAATGTAATGATATCTGTAGATCCTTTGTGTTTGAGATGTTTCTGATTTAACACGGTCATTTCTTCGTCATGAATGAACGAAATACTGAGTGATAAAATATTACATTTATGAAGATCCTCAAATATCTGGATCTGATCCCATATTTTTCTTTTACAAATTCTACTTTTAGTAAAATTGTTGACCAGTAAATTAATTTTTTTCATCTAAATTATCTATTTCCTGTTGTTCTTTATTCTTATCCGGGTATACAATTCTGGAGTGATACATTCCTGTCAATACCGGAATCATAGCTTCTCTGATCTTGCTCAGTTCATTTATTTTCAGATTACACTCATCAAGCTCACCAGTCTGAAGCCTTTCTAAAATTATTTCATTAATAATTTGTCTGAAGCGGTCTATGTTTGCATTCGTTTCAGTACGGCTTTTTGCCTCAACTATGTCTGATAGCATTACAATGGCTGTTTCCTTGGTTTGAGGTTTTGGACCGGGATATTTATAGATCGATTCATTTATTTTCTCTTCAGGATCTTTTAACTGGGTCAAAGCTTTGCTATAGAAAAATTCCATTCGGGAAGTACCGTGATGCGTCTTTATGAAATCAATAATAATTTCAGGAAGCTTATATTCATTCGCTAATTTTGTTCCTTCCTTTACATGATTGGATAAAATGAGCGCACTCATATTGGGAGCCATTTTATCGTGCTTATTTCCAATGTTCTTTTGATTCTCAACGAAATATGCAGGTTTAAATGTTTTTCCGATATCGTGATAGTATGCCCCTACTCTTGCTAATAGAGAATTTGCTTTGATAGCTTCGGCAGCAGCTTCAGCCAGATTACCCACAACAATACTATGATGTGAAGTACCGGGAGCTTCGATCTGTAATTTTTTTAACAAAGGTCTGGACATGTCTGAAAGTTGTAGTAAGGTTATATCTGTAGGGATCTTAAAGACGATTTCGATCAATGACAGTAATGCCAGAGCTATAAGAGGTGTAACTACCGCATTGATCGAGCAATGAAGAAAAATCGTGGCAAATTGATCATTGGACGTAGTAAGAAGTAGCTGGAATCCCAAACCGGGTATTAACAGACCAAGAAACGTAAAAACAAAAGTTTTATAAATGAATTGGAAAATATCTCTGATCTTGTTTACACCATACATAGTGAAAAGACCAGAAAACATCGGTATGAACACAAAGGCATAGCTATTTCCGACAATAAGTGAACCAAGCATTGTTATTATCACAGTTCCGACAAAAGCTGTTCTAATATCGAAAAATATACCGATCAATATTGAAGTAACGGGCATTAAAACCAGATAAGGGGAATAGTTTTCAATGTATTTTGATGAGAAATATATAATAGAAAGCTGGATCAGTACCATCAAAAATATCAGGGTCATTCTTTTAAAATTATAGAAAAAATCCGATCTGTTGAAATAGAGCATCAACAACAATATTACATAGAATAAAGTTGATAGTAAAGTTTTACCTCCAATATTTCTGAAATTAATGCTGCCGATAAAGTTATTATTAATTTCCAATTCCGATTTTTCTTTTATCTTTCTATCTAGGGATAGGAGTTTGTCATGAATATCCTTGGTTATAAGCATATTCTTTGAGACTATTTCTTCACCTTTGTTGACCAATCCTCTTGCTAAAGGGACACCGTTTTGAGCTTTAAGTATCATTCTTTCGGTCAAGATCTTGTCATAGATAATGTTCGGTCTTGAAAAATTTGCTATTATTTTATTCCAATATTTTAACGAATCGTTATCAACATCGGAATTATAATTACTGACTAAAAAATCTAAATTATCTTCATTTTTATTATCAATATCATTGTAATCGTTAATATTTTTTATCAAAGTGTCGGTTTGAGTAATGATCATGAATTTGCCAAGTTCTCTGTTAAAGATAGAATTTTTGGAAATATTTAAAACCTGATCGTTAATATGCCTTCTCAAAAAATAACCGACTTTTTTACGGAATTCAACATTTGATAAAAGAGGTAAGGAGTTCAGCTCATTGAAATCCATGAAGAAATTTTGCTTGAAATTTAATTCATCGGTAGAAAATTGCTTACTATAAGAAGAAAAAATTGAATCAAGTGCCATTTTATTGGCAATGTAGTCGATCGAATCTTTTTTTATGAGAGAGTCTTTTTTTGTATTATAAAAATCAAGTTTTTCTTTAATGCTCTTAAGGTTTTTCTTGTTCTTTTTGAGATCTTCAAAGCTATTGTAAAATTGACCGTATTTTCTGTAAAGGCTCAAATTTAGAGTGTCAGAATAAACAAAAATAGGGAGAACTGTTGATCTAATCTTAAAACGTACATCTTTCAGCTCATCTTCACTTCTCAATATTTCAAAATCGAACGGAGATATTACTTTTTCAGGTGCAAGCAATCCGATTTTATAGTTGGAGAATTCACTGATCTTACCTTTGGGTAGTAAAAAAACGGTGATTGCAACAGAAACTGCTAACAACATGAAAATATTTATTAAATACTTTTTATTCTTCTTAATCATAGACATCACCTTTAAAGTAAAAAAAGGTGCATAACAAGTATGCACCTAAGAAACGACTAATAACATTTACATGATATAATAATATGTTCAACTATCAAATTATTTACCTAGGAATTGTAAATTCCTGATCAGGATAAATAAGATCTGCTTCTTCTTGTCCTTCTTTCAAGACTGCATTATACTTTCGTTGCCATGAGCTGATAGTTTCTTTGTTAGCTTTGTATATATCAGTCCACTTAAAAGGATCGTCATAAATATCAGATTTTCCTGAGATCTTCCAAAGATTATCACCTCTCTGAACAACATATGAAGTAACATAAGGGACAACTATAGAACTTCTTACAGATTTTATTTTTTGATCAATTCTTTCGATTTTATTCACAAATTCTGTTAAAGCTGATTTAGTATCCGCTCTCATCAGATCTAATTCTGATTGAAAACCGTCAAGTTCAGCTCTTCTTTTGTATAATTCTTCTGCAGGTAAAGCTCCAAAACTTCTTACTTTATTCTCTAGAGCATTAAGGTTATCACGATATTCTTTAATACCAGAATCATCTGATCCTACCAAAGTATAGATCTCAGTCCAAGTTGTCTGGATAGCATTATCAGTTTCTTCGATCTTACCTTTTAATTCAGTAGATTTTGCTTCTTCAGTAACTATTTCAGCTTCTGTGTTGGCTACATCTGTTTGAGCCTTAGTTAACTTAGGCAGATATTCTTCTTCATAGTTCACTTTATCTTGCGCGAAACTCAAAGCAAAAAAAGACAAGATGAGAAGTGATAGTAATGTTTTTTTCATATCTTATTAAACTCCTTTTTGTTTTAAGTTCCTATTTAATTCTACTTTCTACAGCGGCTTTTTCTTCTTTAGCTGCTGCCAGTTCTTTTTCCTTATCAGCCAGTTTGTTTTCAAGATTTCTTCTATCCTGTTTAACAGTAGCCAACTTTGTTTGTGCTTTTTTTGCAGCGTCTTGTGTATCCTTCAGAACTTTAAGTTCATCTTCATTTGCGTATCTTGTACATCCAGCGAAAAGAAAGGACAAAACCAACAGCAATAAAGCCAATTTTTTAATTGTCAATGACATTTTACCTCCGACAACTTTATTTTTTAAATTAATTTTCACTTACAGATTTATTTTCCTAACATATTAAATCAAGCTAAATATAAAATATATGCCGTAGCTTGTCAAGGTAATATATTTTTATTTTTACACTATTTATGACTTCTTTTTCAGATAGCTTAGATAACTCAAAATTCCCCCGGAGAAGATAAAAATGAACGAAACGAGGAAAACAAACCTAATTCCGAAATATCTGTACAATGATAATCCAAATAATGGAGCCAGTAAACCTCTGATACCTGTAGCTGATACATGAATGCTTTGATACATTGAGGAATCTTCATCTCCGGCAAAAAAAATGCTGCTTATATTCCATGAAATATTCACACCTGCCATTCCAAAACTATAAATGAAATACGCTACGAAAACCAGTATAACAGCGGTTTCGATAGACATAAAGCTTGAGATATAAAGCGTCAAAGGGAAAATAGATAAGGTGATAAATGATATAGCGGTGAAATAATGAGGATGCCATTTTCCGTGAATCTTACCGAATAGAGGTGATAATAGAAGCAGGCCTATCTGTGCGATTATTGCTTTCGCAATAAAACTTGATGTATAATTCATTTTTAAATTTTCGATCAAATATATAGGAACAGAAGGTAGAACCATCAAGAATCCGATCCCGTATATTGTGAAATTAATTTCAAAATTTCTAAAATCTTTGTTGTATCTTAAAGTTTCCCAAGTTCGACTTAAAGGGGAAATGAAGATCTTTGTTAAGCTGAATTTCTTAATTATTGAATTAGTTTTGATCTCTGGTTTAAATGTACTTAGTATTGCAGTTCCAAGGAATCCGCAAATCCCTGCGAATACCATAATAATTCTGAATCTATTCTCATCGCTGTCGAGAACCCTTCCGGCTACATAAGAAAACAATATCGCAATAAAAGTTGAAAGACTTATCGTGATACCGAATATCCTGCCTCTTACTTCAGAATTGAAGTGCTTTTGAAACAAATTGTTATAAAGTGGGATGAAAAGAGAATTGAATGAGAATGAAACTGCAAGAATGACAAGGAATTCATTCATGGTGACCACCCAGATACCAAGAACAAGTATCAACCTACCAAAAAATGCTACTATCCAGTAAAATATTGATTTATTTTCAGTTGTTTCTAATATTTTACCCCACCATATGGATATGAAGTTAGTAACAGGCCATATCATTGTCAATAATGTCAATTGCCAATCTGCCGCACTTAAAGCTTTTGTTGCTATAATATCCATTAATGGACCAAGTCCAATGAGAATTGCATTGAAAAAAGTTGCTATCAGGATAACATAAACTATTTTTTTTTGTATTTTTGTTAAATCTTTAAACACTTACTGGACTACCATATTTTTTGATAAGCCTACATTACTTCCAACCGCTGAAAGTAATATTTAATATCAAAATAATCAATGTATTTTATCCATATTTTTACTATATTAAGGATATATCGGGAATTATAATGAAAAGCAGGTTCGTCAAAGCATGAAATTACCATTTCAAAACACTTATTGGGTTATTGAGGGAAAGTTGATGGCCGGAATGTATCCGGGAGGATTTAATGCGGCCAGTATTTTAAACAGGATGTTAAGTCTTTCAGACCTTGGTATAAGATCGATGATCAATTTAACTGAGGCAGATGAAGAGATAAATTATTTTACGACAATATATAGTGAATATTGCGAAAAATTTGAAGATATTCATTGCAATAACCTTAAACACACGCGATACATAATAAAAGATATGGGTATCCCGGATAAAGATCTTATGAAAAAAATACTGGATAAGATTGATAAAGATCTAAAGCAGGATACACCAGTGTATTTACACTGTATCGGAGGTACCGGTAGGACCGGAACGGTTGTAGGATGTTATATGTTAAGGCATAAAATGGCCACTAAAGAGAATGTTTTCGAAAAGATACATCTTCTCCGGGGTGACGGAAAAGAAAGTCCTGAGACAGAAGAGCAGAGGCAGTTTGTTTTGAATTGGGATGAATAAAATGAAATATGATGAAGCAAAAAAGGGTGCGAAATTTCGCACCCTTTCAGATTATTGCTTGATAGCAATATTAATATTATCAAGTAAAATTGGGGGGCTGGTTACCATATAACCTGATTCAGATTTATTTCCAACAGCAAGAACATTTTTCATAATGTCATATACATTACCTGCAAGCATAGAATCTTTAACACGCCCTTTGATTTCTCCATTTTCAACATAGAAACATGGATTTATACCTATTGAAAGATCTCCATTAGGTATATTACCACTATGAGCCCCAAGAACTCCAAAGATTATGATTCCTTTGTCCATCATTGCAATAAGCTCTTCCAAAGAGTGCTCTCCTGGTTCAACATACATAGCACTCATCGAACTGGATGGTTGACCCCTCCATGATCCTCTTGCTGAGCCACCAGTTGGTTCAATACCTATTTTTTTACAGAATTTCAGATCTCCGTAGAATGATCTGAATACTCCATTTTCTACAATATAATTTCTCTTATTGACGACACCTTCTCCATCAAAAGCCTGAGCTCCCGGGAATTCATCATTCAATGGATCATTATAAATAGTTATCTTCTCACTGAATATTTTATCTCCGATCTTCTCTTTAAGAACTGAAACCCCCTGATCGACAGCATCAGCTTTTGCAGCTGCATAAAGCCTCCATATAAGCGAAAATACTGTATTCGGCATGAAAAGAACTTTCATCTTTCCACCTTCGGGTTTTACAATGTTTAAACCGGTTTTGTACATATTTATAAGTTTAGATATTTCTTTTTCGCAGTATTCAGGTGTTGATTTACTTTTAAAAACCTTATTGAGACTTCCACCACCACCTGGATAATCGATACTCGCATATAGACCTGAAGAAGAACTTTTTCCACTATAATCTACACCTTTTGAGTTTAGAAGTCTTTTTTCAGTCACAGATTTCCATCCGGAAGTTGTTATTTCTGCATCAACATTATTTTTAATAAATTTGTAGAGATCTTCACATATATCATTTATCGAATCACTCGAAACTTTTTCTATTTGTGAGTTATATGTGTTAAGATCAGGTAGATCTGCAGGATCAGGAAGGTCAACATTCCCTTCAACTTTACCAATTAAGCTTATATCAAGGCTTTCAAGTATGGGCTTGGTATCAGATATCTTGTTACTGTATGCGAATCCTGCAACACCTTTATGAAAAGTTCTAACAGAGTATCCACTTTCCTTGTTTGATTCGATAGCATCAAGTTTTCCGTTCGCAATAGTGACCGAAACATCTTCTGAACTTGAAAAAAAGACTTCGCTCTGTTCAAATTTATCTTTTATCTGATTCAATAATTTTTCCATTATTTACCTCCCACAACAAGATTTTTAATTAGAATATGCGGACCTCCGTAGCATGATCTAAGGTTCGTCTGGCCTTTTCCGCAGCCTCCAACTTTAGACAGTTCGAAATCACTTCCGATCATTGAAATGTCTGCCAGTGTATTGTATAGATTACCTGATATATTAAGATCCTTAACCATTTTTTTGATCTTACCATTCTCAACTATGTAACCGTATGAAGCTCCGAAAGTAAAGT
Source organism: Candidatus Delongbacteria bacterium (assembly GCA_016937995.1). Lineage (GTDB taxonomy): Bacteria > UBA4055 > UBA4055 > UBA4055 > UBA4055 > WTAK01. The sequence continues at coordinate 3,508 of JAFGVM010000023.1, read as the reverse complement.
TTTCTCCCATTGTCTGACCACCTTTACCTTCACAAAGATAAAGACCATTACCCAAAGTTTTGAATAATTCATCTTTTGTATTCTCGGTAGGCTCAATAAATATTGTCCCCATTCTTACAATAGGTGCATATCTATAATCTTCAGCGATCATATGTCCGGATATCGGTTCTCCAAATTCGTGTGCTGTTTTTCTTGAATGAAGCCTTCCGGTAAGGACTCCGTTTTTCATCAGAACGGTCTTTCTAACTGCGACACCCTCATCATCATATTTATAATGTCCAAGCTGGTTTGGAATAGTAGCATTATCAGTAATATTCACAATACCGTTTCCAAGCTTTGTCCCGATCTTCATTTTTTCTCTCAGAGAAGGACTGTTTTCAGTAATATCAGCCTCAGAAAAATGTCCGAAAGCCTCATGAGTGAAAACACCTGTCAATGTAGGATCAATAATACAGTCATAGGTACCTCCTTTCACTGATTCAGCATCAAGAAGTTCTACAACAAGTTTAGCCCGTCCTTCCATATATTTCTCAAGGTTCCTTACATTTTGGAATCCGTTAGACCCACCGGCTTTTATTCGAAGATCCTGGTTTTGACTACCATAACTGCTTGTTATTGATCCGCCGAGTCTAGTTGTAAGTAATTCTTCGTGTATCTCAGATCCTTCAGTGTTAACGAACCACTTATCTCTGAAAAGTTCAGCGTAACCAAGATCTGTGGCGATAACTTTTTCAGGTTTAAGAAGTATCTCATTGTATTTCTTCATTAGTTCAAGTTTTTCCTCAAACGAAATATTTCTCGGATCTTCTATCTGTTCTGGTATAAACTCATCCTTGACAACTGGAGCAGGTGCAAACTTAACTTTTTTGGTTGTTTTCTCAGAGTAAAGTTCTGCATTTGTTACTGCGTTGTTGATAGCAAAATCAGCATCATCAATGTTATTAAATGCTACAGTGGCAAAACCACCGTTTTTTAGAACCCTTAAAACAAATCCGTCTGTTGAATTTTTACTAAGGTTATCTATCTCTCTTGTTCTGAAAGAGATAGAGGTTACGATCTTTTTTTCGTACCTGAGATCAGCATAATCAGCATTTACTTTACTGATAAGCTCGTTAAGTCTGTTAAACATTTTCTCTCCTTAATTAAAATAATATTCATTATGTCAAAAAATTTAATTTATCGATTCTTAAGTTGAAAGTCAATTTGAAATGGATGAATGGTAAATAATGAGGAATGAATTGTGAATAGGATATGATATTTGAGAATATTAACACAAAATATATCAAAACTGAATACTTAAAATAAATTACTATTGCAAAAAAGCAATTTATTATTTAATTTAGAAAATCGTTAAAAATATCACAATAGTTCAGTCAAGAGATTGATAATAAATGTTGAATTTGGGATTACGAATGATGTCAGTTATGGATAAAATAAGAAGACATTCAAATTGAATAAAATAAATTAAGTATAACTACTCCGGGTGATTTAAAATGAAACTGAAAGAAATAAAAGAGGTACTTGAAGCTGACGTGCTTACGGATAATTATGATCCGGAAATGGAAATAGCTTTGGGATGTTCATCTGACCTGATGAGTGATATTCTAGCTTTTGGAAAACCCGATTCAATTCTATTAACGAGCTTAAACAACATTCAGGCAATAAACACTGCAAATGTTGCAGATATTAAAGTGGTTTGTTTTGTTCAGAGTAAAATTCCCAATGAAATGATAATCAAATTAGCTGAAAGGGATGATATAATTGTTCTTTCAACGAAGCTCACAATGTTCGTAAGTTGCGGGAAATTATATAGCATTGGTCTTGAAGGTTGCAGTTATTTAACTTTTGAAGAGTAGAAATGGATAATCCAACAAAAGATACAAGTAAGACCCAGGAATTGACATATGAATTGAGGGTCAAGGATGCAATGGATGTTAATTTTATTACCATAGAATCCTCAACATCAATGAAATCTTTAAGAGAGATCCTGAGAAAAAAAAGGATTTTAGGCGTCCCAGTTGCAGATAATGGTCAACTTGTGGGCATAATAAGTATTGAAGATTATGTTGAGTGCATGGAAAACGGCAATTTAGATGAGATCGTTGGAAATGTTATGACAAAGAATGTCATCACAATATTTTCGGATGAGCCTTTAATAAATGCAGTAAGAAATTTTGACAAATATCATTTTACCCGTTTTCCTGTACTTGAAAGAGAAAATGGTAAGATAGTTGGAATGGTTTCCAAGATCGATACGATAAAGGGGATCTTAAAAAAATTAGAAATAGCGTACGATGATAAACATTTAAATAAATTTTCCACAAGAAGTTTGATCAATGACCTAATTGCCGATAAAATATGTATAGAACTGAAGTATGATGTTGAAGGAGGAAATTTCGAAAAAGCCGGAAATGCATCTACAAGATTAAAAAAATCATTAAAAAAGCTCGGACTGTCTTCAAGTATTACACGTAGGGTAACAATTTCAACATATGAGGCTGAGATCAATATAGTTTCCTACACTGAAAAAGGTGTAATTACAGCAAGAGTATATTCAGATAAAATAACTGTAAACCTTGAGGATAAAGGACCAGGTATAGAAGATGTTGATAAAGCAATGACACCGGGTTATTCGAACGCTCCCGGATGGGTAAGAGAACTGGGTTTTGGTGCTGGAATGGGACTTCCGAACATGAAGAAGTTCAGTGATGAGATGACAGTGAATTCTGTAGTCGGTAAAGGAACTACCCTGAATCTTGTTTTTTACCTTAATGAATAAAACTAAAAACATAGGATAGGCGTAATGAACTTAAAAGAAGTTGTTGAAAAGATTAATTTAAAGGTTATTTCCGGAGAACTGGATAAAGAAGTAAGTGGTGGTTATTCAAGTGATCTACTCAGTGATGTTATAGCAAATGCTGAAGAAGATAATATCTGGATAACACTCCAAACCCATATAAATATTGTAGCCGTTGCAAATTTAAAGGGACTGTCGGCAATTATTCTCATAAATAACAGACAACCCGAAGATACTACTCTCCAAAAAGCAATAGAAGAGAACATTACCATATTATCTACTGAACTTCAAACTTTTGAACTGGTCGGTAAATTATATGAATTGGGCATACACGGGAACAGCTAACATTCGGGTTTATTAAATGCTCAAAAAAATAAAAGCAGATTTTCATATTCACACATGTCTTTCTCCATGCGGTGATATACAAATGACACCTAATGCTATAGTTGAACAAGCCAGGTCAGTTGGTTTAGATGCTATATGTATCTGTGATCATAATTCATCAGAAAATACCCGTATCGCAAATTTAGCAGGGAAAAATATTGATCTGAGTGTTCTTTATGGTATGGAAGTAAATTCCAGAGAAGAAGTTCATATTCTTGCAATTTTTGATGATGAAAAACCGATAAAAGAGGTTCAGGAGATAGTTTATAGTAATCTGATAGGTGAAAATGATGAAGAGCTTTTTGGATATCAGATGGAGATCAATGA
>JAFGVM010000005.1 GCA_016937995.1 Candidatus Delongbacteria bacterium | reverse complement strand
TCAAGATGTTTCTGATATCTTTTATTTTCTTGAAGAAGCTTAATATTCTCTTCTTTCAGTCTTTTGAACTCGATACTTTTTTCTACAGAGATCAATAATTCGTCTACGTTAATGGGTTTCACAAGATAGTCCTGGGCACCAAGCTTCATAACCTCAATGACCGTATTCAGATTCTTTACTCCTGTGAGCATGATCACAGGTATTATGGTATTTTTCTCACGGAAAGCTTTCAAAAATTCCGGTCCGGTCATATGTGGCATTTCAACATCTGAAACTATACAGTCAAAATCATTCTGTTCAATTTTTGCAAGAGCATCTTTACCATTTTCTGCCTCAACAGTATCATAATCATTCAATTCGAGGCTCATTGAGACAAATTCCCTTAATTCCTGCTCATCGTCTATTACAAGTATTTTTGGCATACAGATCATCCACTTATTTATTCAAGGACTTTTAATATAGCTACTAATGATACATAAATCAATATATAATTAATAAAATAACACGCGCACATAACGCCTAATGTTTGTTCAAAAAAACGGTATCACTAAAAATAAAACAAGGAATAAAACACGCTTATTCCTTGTTAAAGACCTGTATTTAAAACTCAGTTACTTTTCTTTCTTTGGAGCATTTCTTCTTCTTTCATTTATATCCAGAAATCTTTTTCTCAGTCTAAAATTTTCAGGAGTAACTTCAAGCAGTTCATCATCATTTATAAATTCTATTGCCTGCTCTAAGGTCAGATCTCTCGGTGGTGTCAATTTAATAGCATCATCAGCTCCCGAAGACCTTACGTTTGATAACTTCTTGCCTTTCAGAACATTAACATCAAGATCACCATCCCTGCTGTGTTCACCCACTATCATACCACCGTAAACATTTACTCCCGGATTTATGAAAAGTGAACCCCTCTCCTGTAAATTCCATAAGGAGTAGGCTACTGAGACACCTTTATCCATAGCCACAAGAACGCCTCTTGTTCTTCCAGGGATGTCACCCTTGTAATATTCATATTCGTAAAAACTATGATTTAATATCCCGGTTCCTCTTGTCTCTGTCATGAACTCATTCCTGAATCCGATCAGACCTCTTGCCGGAACTTTGAACTCTATCCTTGTATATCCGTCAGATCCAACTACCATATTGAGCATTTCACCTTTTCTGATACCCATTTTTTCAATTACAACACCGGTATATTCATCGGCAACATCGATCATAGCAAGTTCTATAGGTTCTGTTCGTTTTCCTTTCAGTTCTCTGTAAATGACCTTAGGTCTTGAAACTGCAAATTCGTAACCGTCCCTTCTCATATTCTCGATCAAAATTGCAAGCTGAAGCTCACCTCTACCCTTCACAAGAAATGAATCAGGTGTTTCAGTCTTTTCTACCTGTATACTCACATTGGTTTGAAGTTCTTTCTGTAATCTGTCCCAGATATTCCTTGAGGTCACCCATCTTCCCTCTAATCCTGCAAATGGAGAATCGTTAACCATGAAAAGCATTGAAAGTGTAGGTTCATCTATATCTATCAAAGCTAGAGGTTCAGGTTTTAACCTGTCTGCAACTGTCTCACCAACATCTATCTTTGTAATACCCGCAATAGAAACGATATCACCCGCAAAAGCTTCCTTGACGTCTTTTTTGTTCAAACCTTCATAAACGAACAGCTTTGTAATTCTGTATATTAACCTTTCCCCGTCTCTTTTTAAAAGAACAACCTCATCTCCCTGTCTTACTACACCGTTATGGATCTTACCTGTACCGATCTTACCGAGATAATTATCATATTCAATTGCAGATGTTAAAAACTGGAACGGTTTTGTTTCATCTCCCTCAGGCTCATCAACAGAATTAATTATTGTTTCAAATAATGGTGTCAGATCAATGTTCTCATCCTCCAGTTCATACTTTGCATAACCACTTTTTGCAGATGCATAGATCACAGGGAAATCAAGCTGATCATCAGTCGCATTCAGTTCTACGAACAGATCAAATACATTTTCTAATACTTCAGTCGGAGTACAGTTCGGTCTATCGATCTTATTTATAACTACAATAGGTTTTAATCCAAGTTCAAGAGATTTTTTTAGGACATATTTTGTCTGAGGCATTGTTCCTTCAAAAGCGTCCACTAACAGAAGAACTGAGTCAACCATTTTCAGGATCCTCTGCACTTCACCACCGAAATCCGCGTGACCGGGTGTGTCAACGATATTTATTTTGTAATCTTTGTAATGCAGTGAGGCATTCTTTGAAAAAATTGTGATCCCTCTTTCTTTTTCGATGTCATTGGAATCCATTATTCTTTCTTCGACCTTCTGGTTTGCTCTGAAAACCCCTGTCTGCCTAAGTGCTGCGTCAACCAGTGTTGTTTTACCATGATCTACATGGGCGATAATCGCGATGTTCTTTAATTTTTTCATCTACCGATGTCCTTTTATATAAACTCGGTCGGAATGTATGATATATTATTGATTTGCACAACGGAAATGTTAAAAGTCATGACTTTAAATATTTTAGGTATGAGTTATGGGGTATGAAGTATGAGTTCGACCGATAAATTTTATAAAAGTGAAAATTCTAATTCGAGTAATTTTTTCTTTGCATTTAATCCACCGGCGTAACCAACAAGATTTCCATTAGAACCGATGATCCTGTGGCAGGGTACGATGATCGAGATCGCATTAGCTCCATTTGCACCTGCAACAGCTCTGATAGCTTTCACATTCCCGATCTTCTTAGATAAACCTAAATAAGTATCTGTTTTGCCGTAAGGAACTTGTATTAAAGCATCCCAGACTGATCTTTGAAAATCAGTACCGACGAAAAGCAGAGGAATATCAAATTCTTTTCTTTCTTTAGAAAAATATTCTTCAAGCTGAGATATCGTCTTTTCGATAACATCAGAACTCCCTTCAACATAATCTGCATCTAAACCTGATTTGATCCGTTTGTCAATAGAAGAACGCATCTTTCGATATCGCCAGTCAGCAAGGCACAGCTTGTCATCAAAAGAACCTAGTATAAGCTCACCAACTGGTGTTTTGTAGTATTTGATTTGGATTTTATTTTTCATATCTTAATTTCACTTGAAGTAAATAAGTTAACTCTGAAAAACTACATTAAATTCAACTATTTGTCAAACTATAACTATTAAAATTAAAAATCTTTCGACCTTCCCCGAAAAGCTGTTTATCTGTTGCGGAAGACCGTGGGAGGTCTCCCCTACGAATTTGTTATTTCTTATTTGTAAATGGATATACAACTAATTCAATTGTGCGAACATTGATCGCATATTTAATGGTTTCTTGTAGTTCTAATCTTTTTACTTATCTTGCACTTAACGTAATTTTGGTTACCTCTTTTTCAGATTCCAAAATTAACGTTCGTGCTGTATTTTCTCTGTAACTTTCTTTTCGTACAAGCAAAAGAAAGTTTGAAATGTTTTAAAAGAAGATTGCGTCGTACCTCGCAATGACATTATCACCTGCTGCGAACTCATACCTTATACTTTATAACTTATACCTAAGATACAGATCCGCTAGTACAATCGCTGCTGCGTTTTCCACAATAATAGGTGTTCTCAGTGCAAAACAGACATCATGCCTGCCTTCAATGACAAGATCGGTCATTTCTTTGGTCTTAAAATTAAAAGTTCTCTGAGCTTTCCCAATACTTGAAGTAGGCTTAACAGCAACTCTGAATACTATCTCATTCCCGTTCGATATTCCACCATTGATCCCGCCTGCATTATTCGTAGCTGTAGAACCCTGCTCATCAATAAAAACATCATTGCACTCTGAACCTTTCATCTTTGCAGATTCAAAACCAGTTCCGAATTCTATTCCTTTTATACCCGGAATAGAAAATATTATATGAGATATCATACTTTCAACAGAATCGAAGAAAGGTTCACCTAAACCAACAGCAATATTAGAGATCCTGCTTTCGATTATACCGCCAACTGAGTCATTTTCTTCAACTGCTTTTTCTACCTGAGAATCAATATTTTTACTGCCATGAACTTCTATCAATTTTGTATCGAACTTGACATCAGGAATGATCTTTTTAGCAATAACTCCTGCAGCCACAAGCGGCAGTGTCATTCTGCCTGATGCCTGTCCTCCACCCCTGTGATCATTCTGCCCTTTGTATTTAACTTTATTAGTGAGATCAGCATGACCGGGTCTTGGAACATCAATAAATTTATCATAATCTTTTGAATGAGTATCCTTGTTATCAAAAGCAATGGAGATCATTGATCCTGTAGTTTGACCCTGATAGATACCTGAAATGATATCCGGGATATCAGATTCTATTCTCTTGGTTGTACCGGGTGCTCCGCTTTTCCTTTTTAACAGGTCCCCAATAAATTCATCCTGGGAAACAGGTATACCCGAAGGACAACCTACAATATCAACACTGACAGTATCACCGTGAGACGAACCGTTTATAGTAACTTTAAATTTATTACCAAATGTTTTCATAATGTTCCTTTTGTTGTCATGCTGATCCCGGTTTATCGGCTCAGTATCTATCTTTTAATCTTTTAGACCATAAAATAAATTCAGGATGACGGTTTAATTGTACATTATTTTTTCAAGATCCTTGAAAAAATCGGGATACGATTTACTAACACATTCGGCGTTTTTAACATTGATACCTTTCTCAGATATAAGACCTGCAATTGCACCTGCCATCGCTATTCTATGATCATTATGACTGTTCATTTCTCCACCAATGATCTTTCCTCCTTCAATGATCATTTCATCCCCATCGACAGAAATCTTCACTCCAAGTTTTGTGAATTCCTGCACGAGAACTTCAGCTCTGTTACTTTCTTTGTATTTCAGCCTCAATGCACCTTTAATTCTACTTTTACCACTGCAAGCAGATGCAAGAACTACCAGTGGTGGAAAAAGATCAGGAGAATCTGCAGAATTGTAAACAAAAGAATTTAGCTTTCTGTTTGAGATAACGATCGAGTTGTTTTTAAATTCTACTTTTGCACCGGCTGTTCTGACAATATTAATTATATTCCTATCGGGTTGAGATGAATACAGATTCAGACCTTTTATCTCAACTCTGCCTGCTAATGCTCCTGCTACAACCAAATTTGCAGCACTGCTCCAGTCATTTTCAATTATAATTTTTTCAGCTGAATATGTTTGTCCACCATTTATAATGAATTTTTTGTATTTTTTGTTAATAACTTCAACTCCAAAGCTCTTTAAAACCTCTAAAGTCATATCAATATATTGTTTACTTTTCAGAGCACTTACGTTGATAACAGAGTCTTCTTTTGTTAATGGAAGTGCCATTAAAAGCCCTGTCAGGAATTGTGAACTTAGAGATCCGTCTAAGGTAACAGTACCACCTTTCAAAGGTCCTTTGATCGTTAAAGGCAAAAATCCATTGTTATTTTCAATTGTAACTCCAAGTTGCCTGAGAGGATCTTCCATCATTGAAATTGGTCTTTTCATCAGTGTTCCTTTACCTGAAACTATAAATTCCTTATCTTGTAAAGCTAGTATAGGAGTGAACATTCTCAGGGCTAAACCCGATTCTCCAAAATTTAATTCTTTTACAGCTTCAGATTCCAGTTCTTTGACGATCCGGAATGCTACATCAGAATCTTCGCAGGTAGAATTGTAGATAATATTTACTTTTGTATCTGATAAAAATGATGCTGCAATAACTCTCTGCATGAATGATTTTGACGCAGGCGGGATAATACTGCCGGATATTATTGAAGGTGATATGAATTTATTCATTAGTCATCGATCAAGTTGATAATATTTTGTAATTTATCTACGCTGAATTGACCTTCTGCAGTCCGTTTCATATCTTTTGGAAATGCATATGTGAATGGAGCACCCAAATATGGTGCAGCGATCCTTGTGATCCTGCCTAACTTACCCATTCCAAATGCCAGGATATTTTTCTCAAGCTCATAAAGTGAAAGGATATTTATATTATCATCTATTGAATTTACTTTACACACTATTTTTGCAATGTCAGCATGACCGTCAAAACATCTTTTGACAATATCTTTCATGTGATCTCTGGTCGGGCACTTTTCATAATTATGATACGATATTATAACTTCACAATTTGACATCTTTGCCAGGTTTACCAGAAAACTTCTCATAGTATATTCGCAAACCAGCTCTATATCCAGATATTTTGCACCAAATTTTATTGCTTTACTTAGCAACAACTTTCTTTCATCAAGATTGTACTTACCTTCACGACAGGTAGCGATCAGATTATTATGTGAAGAAAATATAAGTTCAAGCTCTTCATCTGTGTAAATATTTAGATCAAGCCTGATCTCTGCTATTTCAGACCCCTTTATTATCTCCAGACACTCATTAACTTTAGCTTTACCTACACTTAGACATATCATAACATTTCCCTCGCTTTATTAAGATAAGATCATGTTTTTCAACTTACTAATACCTATCTTCTCAATCACAGGATTTCCAATACCTTTCATTAAAATATAATTTAAATGATCCTGCTCACTTTTTTTATCATACTTAATCAGATCAATAACATTTACAATATCCAAAGGCGAAACCGTAGGTAATTCATATTTCTTTATAAGTTCTTCGATCTTTTTAAAAAGGTTTAATTCAATATAAGACTTTTTAACCGAAATTCCTAAAGATATCAGCATTCCGATACTTATCGCCTCTCCGTGAGTAATATCACAGGACAGCTCGATAGCATGACCGACTGTGTGTCCAAAATTCAGTACTTTCCTTACACCTGATTCGTGTTCATCCTCAGTGACTATCTTAACTTTAACACTTACAGATTTACCTATCAAATTTTCCAATACCATCAGATCCGTTTTGTTTATCTTCTCATACTCATTCTCCAAAATATCGAGTATAGATGGATCACCAATGATCCCATGCTTAATTATTTCACCAATCCCTGAACGGATCTCTCTTTCAGGCAAAGTTTTAAGCATTGAAATATCACAAATAACAAATTGAGGTTGATTGAATAAACCAACAATATTTTTTAGACCTGCAAAATTAACACCGTTTTTTCCACCAACACCGGCATCTACCTGACTGAGTAATGTAGTTGATACAAATCCAAAATCTATTCCTCTTAGAAATATTGAAGCAGCAAATCCAGTTATATCAGTTACAACTCCACCTCCGGCACCAAGCAAAAATGTATTCCTGTCAGCATTGAACTCTATCAGTTTTTTTATAATGTATTCTACCGTCCTGATAGATTTGATACCCTCTCCAGTGCCAATTACAATAGTTCTCAGATCTTTGAATTTATTTTCATATATCTTATATACATTTTCATCGGTAACAACAACAACTCTACTCGGGTCTACATGATCTGTAAAATCTTCAAATTTTTGACCGATGTATATCGTAGAACTGCTAAAATCTGTGTTCAAAGCAATAGTTTTCATTTAAACCTGTTCTATTCATAAATTTTAACAAGTCCCTCACGTCTCGGAGGTCCATCAGCATTATCTTTAGCTTTGTAGCCGAATGCCACAGCATAGAGAGGTTGATAACCCTCAGGAATATCACATTTCTTTATAAAATCAGCAACACCCTCGGTATCGAACCAGAACCTTTTAATAATTCCGTTCCACAGAGATCCGATATTCATTGACTCAGCAGCCAGTAGCATATTTTGAATCGCAGCTGAACAATCAGCCATCATTGTACCACTTTTAGGTTCACCTGAAATAATGATAAGCAGAGGTGCATTATAAAAAAGATCAAAATCCTTATTGCTCGCTAAAGCTAATCTTTTCGGATCAGTTAAATACTTTTTTGCGTTTTCTTTCGAGTACTCATTAATAGTTTCTATTATTGATTTATTCTTCACAACTGTAAAGAACCACGGTTGTTTGTTATTACCGCTTGGTGCCCATAGACCTGCATCTATGATCGCTTGCAATTCATCATCTTTTATCTGCTCAGACTTAAAACTTCTGCAACTTCTACGTTCTCTGATACATTTTAAAACTTCATTCATGATTTGTCCTTAATTTATGATTAAGTCTTCTAATTCCCGTTTAGGCACATGATGAACCTGTTCATCATCTCTCCAATACTTAATATTTCCATCTTTGACCGGATCAATAGATACGATCTCCTTTGGTTTTCCAAGGGCAATTACAAGCAATATTTCAAAGTCGGCAGCTATGTTAAGATTTTCCTTTAGTTTAGGTTTGTCAATTGCTCCGAACATACATCCACCAAGACCTTTCTCTGTAGCTCCAAGAAGAATGCTCTGAGCTGCAATACCATGATCCACACCTCCGACGAGACCGATGTTCTTATCTTCTAAAATAACGATATATCCTGCAGGTCTCTCTCCTTCTTCTGGACCTGACCATTCTGTAAGATATCCCGCCCATTTCAAGCATTCGAATACTTTTGCATTTTTATTATTTTCAGTGGATAAAATAAATTTTAAAGGTTGTCTGTTTGCTCCGGTAGCTGATAATCTTGCAAGGTCAACAAGCTCCCTGAGAGTATCTTCAGATATCTTTTCTTCCTGATAAAATCTTCTATAACTACGGTTAGCTTTGATTAAATCCTTCAGCATAAACAACTCCTTTGTAAAATTATATGTTCAAATAACTTTGTGATCTCACTAATTCATTTCTTACCTTTGCTGTATCAAATCGAGGTAGATTTTTTTCAACTATCTCGATAGTTTCCATCTTTAACTTATACAGATCATCGAGAGCATTTATTCTGGGAAATTCAAATAATCTATGAATTCTGTTGTAAAGATCATCAGGTTTGTGCTCAAGACCATCAATAACTCTTTCAATTTTCCTAAAATCGTATGGAATAAATTTTTTATTGACCCCAAGAAGTGTAGCTATTATCCTTTTAACATAAATACTTAATACGTCAGTGGTCCATATTATGTTTTCTTTCTTTTGAAACCTGTATTTAAGTTCATCGAACGGACCGAATCTGAGATATCTTTCAACCAGTTTTATCTGAAGTTCCTCTGGAAAATCTTTCAACCTGCTCTTCAGGCTATTTATATACTCCTCCCCGTAAATCGGCAGAATATCTCCGAACGAATCAGCTATATGCTGATGAGTTGGATCAATGGAATATTCATTTAACAATTTATCAAATGTCTCATCATAATATTTGGGAAGACCGTGAGCAAATTGATATTCCACTCCGTCTACGTAATATTGCTCCGCCATACCATCCTCATCCTTACCGAAAATCTCTCTGTTCTCACCACGGTTGATCTTAAATGCTTCAGTGAAGAAATCATCCGGTGGCAATTTGTTATAGATCAGAACGATATCTGTATCAGAGTATTCAGTGGCATTTCCCCTGCTTACTGATCCGGTAACAGCTATTGCTTTTATTTCCTCCCTCTCTGAATATACTTTAGTGATTTTTTTTATCAACTTTAATAACTCTTCAGTACAGTTCTTCATCAGTTATTCTCCACTAAGATCATAAATTCACCTTTAAGTTCATGTTTTTTACAATATTGATAGATCTTGACCGAGGTATCATACATAACAGTTTCTTCAGGCTGAGTAGCTTTATAGATGAATAATGTCTTCTTATCATTGAAAATATCCGCAACATCTTCCATCAGATCAAGTATTCTGTATGGAGTGTCCATAAGTACAACAGGAATACGGAGCATTTTCAATTTTTTTAATTCATCGACCCTTTCGTTTTTTGTTTTTTGAATAAATCCTGCGAACAGGAATTTCCTGATATCGATCGGTGAAAGTGAAAGCAAGGTCATTAAAGCTGATGGTCCCGGAACAGGAACTACAGTAATTTTCTTTGCATAACACTTCTGCAGCAATATTTTACCCGGATCAGCAAAAACAGGTGTTCCGCAATCGGAGATCAAGGCACAGTTTTCTCCTTTAAGCATAAATTCTGTAACATAGTCAGCATCTTTCTCCTCATTATGCTCATTGAAGACAAAAATTTCTTTTCTAAACTTATGTGTTCTGAATAAACTGTTAGTTGCTGACGATTCTTCTGTTATAATAACATCAACACTTTTTAATGTTTCCAATGCTCTTTCACTTAAATCTGCCTTATTCCCTATCGGGATTGCCACAATATATAATTTACCTTTATTCATTTTTACCTTTTATCAGTCATTGCGAGGATTTCAATCCTTGGAAATCTTTATTTAATTCAATTTTGTGAATGCATAGAAACATCCAAATACTATCGTGATTTTCCATTGACTCTCGGTAAATCATTAAGTTCTTTTTCTACTTCTTTCACTGCTTTATTTTCTTCTATCTCTTTAATATTTTCACTTCTTTCTTCACTGAATCTTTTTTTACTTCCTCTTTTTTAATTTCTTCTTTGCTGATCTCTTTATCTTTAATTTTCTTTGGTTTAGGTTTATCGTACTTGATCCCCTGTTTTTCTGCCAGAACCTTTATCTGCTCACTCATGATCTTATCAAGATTGTTTTTCTTTTCACCCTTGTTGGTACTTGAAGATTTAATTTTACGGGCTTTTTCTTCGGAAACAGAAGGTGCTGTAGCCATAAAATCATCCGCATCCTCTTTTGCCTGTTCAACAGTTTTATCCTCATTTCTAGCTCTGTCTGCTTTTTTCTTTGCTCTGTCTTCCATAAACTTAAATGAAGATGATACTCTTTCTCCTTCAGCACTTTCAACTATCATTTCGTCGAGAACAACTTCGTGATCACCCTCTGTAACGACCACGTATTCCTCTCCCTTATCGTCAGTAACATTTTGTGTGTAAGTTAAGTAAGAGAACGTACCGTTTGTCTGATTAGCAATATCCTGAAAATACTCTACCCCTTTACTGCTGTTACCAGAGCAGGATATACTGCTTATAGACAATGAAAAGTCCTTGGCATGTTTAACAATATCATTTAATTTATAATCGTCCTTATAATCCATATGAGGTTCAGCATCTCCTATCAGGAAACATAATTTACCTACTTTTGTATTGTCCTTCGACCAGTTAAGCTTATTTACACCCATAAAAAGAGCTTCTTTAACTGATTCGGGAAAATCACCACCACCGGAAGCAGAAAGCCTGTTAATATCATCTTTGATAGCTTTGATATCAGATTTAAAATCATAGATCTTTGTGACATAAGGATCAGACCTGTCCTTATAATCAACAACTGCGAATTTTACAACAGGTTTAGGTACACCCTGGAGTATTTCATCGATCATAATGATTATTTTTTCTTTAACAACGTTGATCTCATCTCCCATACTACCTGTAGTATCAATGATGAAAGCAACTTCAAGCTCAGGTCCTGAACCCGGTAAATTTGTTGCTCCCAGGATATCAGAATAAACCTTACTTGAAAGTTCATCCGCAGAATCAAAAATATTATCCTTCCCTTTTCCTTTCACTGACTGAGTTGAGATCACGTCACCGGTTTCCACATCAAGAACTTTACTGACCATTCTGTAAGCTGAATTAACAAATGTAATACTTCCTGTCAATATGTATTTTGCACCTGAAAGTTTTCCGATCTTTGATTGTTCTTTCTCTGTAACAAGACCGCTATTCTTAAAATTCAACTCTTCGATCAGGTTTTGTATTTTTTCTCTCTCGATTATAGTTATGTTATTCTTTTCCGCCAGATTTGTGATCAGAATATCACTAATACCGTTCGAAAGATAGTTCATATCCTCGGTACTGTTGTTGATAGAAAAATTCAATACCGCCATTTTAGACACATCAGCCTGTATTGAGAGAATCAGACTGATAATAAATACTGTGACGATCTTTTTCATGGTGATCTCCATTTATTTAAAATTTAACAATTAAAAGTTAGAATTCAGATCTATCTCTCAATGGTCACTGCTTTTATATTTATTGATCTTAACTTTTTTCTCTGATCTTCTGGCTTCAATGACTATAACGAACTCTCCTTTAGGATCACTTTCATTAAAATGTGATATTACCTCATCAAAAGTACCTGAGATAAATTCTTCATATGTCTTTGTCATTTCTCTGAGAACAGCCACTTTTCTATCATTGAAATAGAGCTTTAACTCTTCAACAGTTTTAACTATCCTATGAACTGATTCATATAGTATTAACGTTCTTTCCTCATCTTTTATTGCATCCAGTCTGGACCTTCTTCCTTTTTTGTGGGGTAAGAAACCTTCAAATACAAATCTGTCTGTCGGCATACCCGAAACTGCTAAGGCATTTATTGCAGCAGTTGCTCCGGGAACTCCAATGACTTCTATGTTTTGCTCTCTCGCTGCTCTTACTATAACAAAACCGGGATCTGAAATACATGGTGTCCCGGCATCAGAAACAATAGCGATATTCTGACCGTTGAGAATTTTCTGGAGGATCTGATCTGATCTGTAGTTCTTATTGTGATCGTGATAACTTGTAAGGTTTGTATCTATATCAAATTCTTTCAGCAACAGACCTGTACGCCTTGTATCCTCACAGGCAATCAGATCACAGTTCTTTAAGGTTTCCACTGCTCTGAATGTCATATCCCCCAGATTACCTATCGGAGTTGAAACAATATATAATTTACCTGAATTCTCAATTTTCAATTTATAAATCTCAACTATATTTAATAACTGGTTTTTGCGTTTTCGTCTACAACTAATATATAGTCCGCCTTACCTGCATTGACTATATCAGGCGTGTTTATATCTTTCTCTAAAATAGTAGTAATGGTCTTGATCTTCAAACCGGGTTTGTATTTATTTAAATACCAGATTATTCCAACATGATCGTCTGAATGAAAACTACCGTTGTAATGAATGAACATTTTTTCTTTTTCAATATTTTCAGCTATAAAATAACCCATAGTAGCATCCTTAATTGCCTGTGCCTGAGCGAAATACTTTTTATCAGTACCGTGCCCCATTGAAGGCATGCTCATTTGAGACATTTTTTTATAACATGAAAGTTCAGGATCGAATTCCACCGGATCTGGAACAACATACTCTTTTGCTCTTTCAGACAACTTAGCAAGAGCTTCAAATCCCCCGTAAAATACCATTGAGGCATATCTCCTAGGTATATTTGTTGCTATGAACCTTAGGCTGTTTTCTTTGGCGAATTCAACTAAAGGTTTATAATCTGTCTTATAATTTGGCCATAATCGAACATCAGATTCAAATTTATCGGCTTTATAAAAATCGCTGAAATATTCGTCAATAGTAAGCTGATTGTCTGTCTCGAACATCTCTGCCCCGAGGGTTAATTTACCATCTCTCTTTTCAAAAAGATCCCTTGTGATCTTCAGTTCAAGATCATGAGCTTCAATACTATTATGAAGTTCTCCAAAGAATAAAACATCACAATCAGCTAGATCACAGATCATTGTGCTATAATCAACGCTGTCCAAACTTGAATTGTAGAGTTTAAAACTCTTTGTTTCTGCAATCATAATTGAACTCCATAAGATGATGATCGGTATTAAGAGCTTGTATTTTTTCATAAATTCGTACCTGTTTATTTAACTGACATTGTGATTTCGATCCACCATGTAAACATACCGCAGGACACTGATCACTGGTCACTTTTAACTTACCTAATCCTCTTTCTTGTTCTCTCTGGTCATTAATTCGGATAAACCTTTTTTTGGTTCAAGACCTTCAAACAGTATTTTAAATACACTGTTAACTATCGGCATTTCAATATTTTTATCATTTGCCAATTTGTACACGATCCTTGTTGTTTCAACACCTTCTGCCACCATGTTCATTGTACTTAATATATGCTCAAGTGTTTCTCCCTTGGCAAGTCTGTTGCCCACCTGCCAGTTTCTCGATAAACTTGAATTACAAGTGAGTATTAGATCACCTATTCCAGAAAGGCCTGAAAATGTTTCTCTTTTGGCTCCTTCAGCCATCCCGAATCTCACCATTTCAGCTAATCCCCTGGTCAATAAAGCTGCTTTCGTATTATTCCCAAGGCCCAGTCCATCGATCATTCCGGCAGAAATGGCCATGATATTCTTAATACTTCCTCCGATCTCAACACCTATAACATCGTCATTGGAATACACTCTAAAATACGGTGAAGAGAATACATCTCTGATCAAATCTGCAGCTTCCAGATTTTTACTTGCACTTACCATAGCTGTCGGGGTTGAATCAACAGCCACCTCTTTTGCAAATGACGGTCCTGCAAGAATTACAAAATTCTCATCTGTTATAGTTTTGAATTCTGTTATGAACATTTGACGGATATCTTTCCCAGTTGAAACTTCTATACCCTTGGAAACATTAACAATTATTTTTTCGGTAAAATCTATGTCTCTGATCCTGTCAAAATAGCTCCTAATAAATTGTGTTGGAACTGCATTTATTATGATCTGAGATTCTTCAACTGTTCTTACTATATCGTTAGTGATTATAACTTTTTTTGGTATTATATAACCTGGTAGTTTATCCTCAACTGAACGCTTTTTATTAAGTTCGTCGCATATTTTTTTATCAAATTCCCACACTGAAACATCAAAGTCTTTTTTTGCAACAACATCAGCTATGGCCAGACCCCAGGCCCCTGCTCCTAGAACTGCAATTTTCATTTCTAACACCCTTCCTAAATCATTAACATTCATACGGAACGCAGGAATGCGTTCCTCTTATACATCACTTCTGGGATGCATACCTGCATCCTCTACGATTTAATTTTTTTTAAAGCATACTTCATTTTTTCAATTCTATCGTAAGTAATTTTGAATTTTCCGAGTATGAGTTTTCCATATTTTCTTCCACCGTGACAATCACTCCCACCTGATTTTAATAATTTATGAAGATCTGCAAGGTCATTGATCTTCCTTTCAAAGTCCTCATCATAGGAAGAATGTATCGTTTCTAAACCATCTATACCCGATTCGATCAGAATATCGATCATTTCAGGATGATCTCTTAAATACAGAGGATGAGCAGCAAAAACAAGACCACCAGCTTCATGAATTAGATTTACTGCATCAGGAATACTTATTTTAAATTTTTTTACATAATATTTTGAATTTTCATTTAAATATCTGCTAAATGCATCATGGAAATTATATGCATATTTTTTTTTAACCAACAGATGTGCTAAATGTGGTCTTGCGATCGCACCGTTATCTGAGATCTCCTCAACTTCCTTAAAAGTTATATCGATCTTATCCTTTTGTAGAAGTTTTACTATTTTTTTTGCCCTGTCAACCCTGACTTCTTTGAATTTTTTAATATATTGATTAAGCTTTTTATTTCTGTGATCAAAAAAATAGCCCAGTAAGTGTATGTCCATATTGTTGTATTCTGAAGAGAGTTCAATTCCCTTAATGAACTCAATTTTAAATTTATCAGAATACTGCTCCGCATCTAAATTAGCGCTAATTGAATCATGGTCTGTAATGCTTATTGCTTTTAATTTTCTTTTATTCGCATACTCAAAGATCTCTTTTACAGTCAACAAACCGTCAGAATGTGTTGAATGAATATGAAGATCTGCATATTTAGTCATTATCGATGAATCTCTGGACGAATTCTTTGTATTTCAGTATTTTGAAGTTCTTATTCTGTCTTTCAATTATATTGTTTATTTCAAATTTATTTATGATCCTGGAAAGTGTCTCTCTTGATATTCCGGTCATATTTGCCAGATCTGTCTGATTTGGGACTTCAACGATTATGATATCATCCCCGTCCCTTATACCCATGTTCTCTGCAAGATTATGAAGAGTGATTATTACTTTTTTCTGAGCATCATCTAAAAAGAAACTTTTCATTCTGATGTCTGTGACTCTCAGTCTTATCGCAAAAGTTTTTAGAAGATTTAGTGATAAAGTTGGGTTTGTAATGATTAGATTAACGAATTCGTTTTTTGTTATAGTCAATAACTCTACATCATCCATTGCAATTGCATTTGCATTTCTATCCTGATCGTCTAGTAAGGACATTTCTCCAAAATAATCACCGTCACCCAGAATAGTCAGTATCACTTCATTGCCTTCTTCGTTCAATTTTGTTATTTTAACACGCCCTGAATATATCAGATACAACATACTTCCCTGATCACTCTCAAGAAAAATTACGTTCTTCTTTTTATAACTCTTGATCCTGCAATGCTCTGATATTGTCTGAATATCATTATCATTCATATTTTCACATAATGATATCGATTTTAAAAATTCCTGTTTTCTTTTATCATCCATGATTACCTCCATTTAACACTTAAATCAACATATCTTCTGCAAAACTTAAAGTTCGCAGTTGAGAGTTAACTAAAGTACATCGATGTATTTTTTTGCCTTAAGCTTCTCTACAAGTTCTTTTACATCCTGTGATCTTGATAAAGGAGTTATCAAAAGTGAATCATCGGTATCAATAACAGCCATATCCTGAATCCCTATCGTGGTTATTAGTTTTTCCTTGTTATCCGATACTATATAACATCCCTTTGTATCAACTGAGATAAAATTTGCATCAATAACATTTTCATCACTGTCTTTATCTTTCATCCTGTATATTTCAAACCAGCTTCCAACATCAGACCATCCGAAATCACCAACAAATACTTTTACATTTTCAGCTTTCTCCATCACACCGTAATCAATTGAAATTGATTTCATTTCTGAATATATCCTTTCAATAACATCATTTGAATCATTGTCTTCCAAAGCCTGTTTCAGGTTCATTAAACTTTCGAAAAGATCAGGAATATGTTTTTTTATCTCATTCAAGATCGTAGATGCTTTCCAGATGAACATACCACTGTTCCAATAAAAATCTCCGTTCTCAAGAAATCTCACTGCCGTTTCAAAATTTGGTTTTTCAGCAAAAGATTTCACTTCGAATGCTCCATATCCCGCATCCTTTCCGATCTGGATATAACCGTATCCCGTTTCAGGGTGGGTCGGTTCGATCCCGATCGTGATCAGACAATCATCATTTTTTTCACAGTAATCAGCAGCAGTAGTTACAATTTTTGAAAACTCATCCACGTTTTTTATGTAATGATCAGCGGGTAGAACGACCATAATTGCATCTTTATCCTTTTGCAGAAGTTTTATTGCTCCATAACCGATCGCTGCAGCAGTATTCCTTCCTAAAGGTTCGGAAATAATATTTTCCATATTGAAATTCTCTACATTTGTAGCAACATTCGTTTTTTGCTCCTTGTTGGTGATTATATAACAATCATCCCGTTTTATCAAAGAATCAAGGCGAGAGACTGTGTTTTCAAGCATGGTTTTATCGTTTATTATTTTTAAAAGATGTTTAGGTGTTCTCAAACGGCTTTTCGGCCAGAATCTCGCTCCGACACCTCCAGCCATGATCAATGCGTACATAAAATCTCCTCAATTTCTAAAATTTAAAGTTAATATCTCCTGATTCCCAGTTTTTCCTCACTAGGACAGTATCTTTTAAAAACACTGACCTTTCCATACTCTTTTGATTATGATCCAAACTGAATATTCCATCACTATTTGTATCTTCGTATGCTGCACAAAGATATTTGCCCGGTCTCAATTTGATCTTGTAATCTGTTGTTTGAACATTCTCGCAATATGAAAGGTTCGTGTTTTTACAATTTTGAAAAATAATATTTACCGAACCTGAACTACCTTCCATTACTCCTGAAACAATACCATATCCCAACTCGGATTCAAGATTTACATTTTTTGAAAAAATTAATTTTTCTCCACGTTTTACAGCCAATAAATATTTTCCATCTTCAATAACTTTTTTAGACAGATCAATTTCTGTTTTAAAAAGTTTTTTTTCAGCAATATCATTCAAATTAATTATTGAACTATCCACATTGCTGATCAACTCTATAAATAAACTATCAGGATCGATCAGATTGTATTTTACAGCAATTTTTTGATCATTGAAAATACTGCTGCTGAAATCCGAATTAATTCTGAGGATTGATCTTTTTACACTATCACCAACAAAAACAGATTTTGATCGCATTTTTTCATTTATGGAATTTGAGTAGATATCAGTTACTTCATTCAATACAACAGTTATCTCTTTTGAGATATCAAGGTTGTTCGACTTGATATAAAATTTATCCCTTATGTCAATATCATACAGCTCTTCATACTCAATAACATTATCCGTTTGAGTAATTTCTGAGAGTATATTTTTGATATTTTTTACATTTTCAGAGAGAACAATCTCCAGAATATCAGACTCTTTCATCACAATATCTTTGATAAAAGGGGGTATTGTATCTATTTTAGCCAGTGTAAAATCGTGGTCCAGCTTATCATTTGTTTTAAGGTCGATCACATCTGTCAGGGCAATATATTCATCATCAAGCTCGATCTTTGAGTTGTTATTTTTATCATAGCAAACTACCGGAACATAATTATCAGCCGAAACATTGGTGAACTTATATGACATATCCGAGGATACTCCAATGCTATACTCGGGATTTATCTTATTTATATCGTAAAAACGAAAATCACCTTTTCTGTACAGGTTAACTTTGAGTTTTGAATAATTCAGGAATTCTATTTTTTTGTTTATTATTGCACCATCCACTTTTCCTGCAAATTCCTTCGTGTCAATTTTTGAACCCGTAGAAAAATTCAAAATGAAATTATTCTTCAATGTGTTTTTTCTCAGATCGCTCAATGATGTATTAACTACTATCAATACAGTTTGATCTTCTCCTAGTTCAGAAAATTCTATCTTTACGCTCTTTTCATACCATGTGATCCTGCTTCTGTCTTGTGCTGAATATGGAGATATTGTGATAGCATTTCTTGTCGAAGCATAATCAATGAATTCATCAAACTCTATTTCAGCAACAATATCCTTATCTTGGTTTAAAGATCCTATCTCAGGAGTAAAGTATGTGATAGTAGGAGATATCCTATCTTCAATACCACCCGATGGCCATCGCCTATAGTCAGTTGCACATGATACTAAAATGATCATTGAAATCATTGATATGTATTTAAAGATTTTTATTTTCATATTTTCCCATGTCATTGCTGACTTATTGTTCTGTCATGCAGATCCCGATGCACGAGGATGACAGATGCATTTTATTTACGTTACCAACAAACTTAGATCCAACCCTTTTACACTGTGCGTCAACGCTCCTGATGAAATATAATCTACACCTGTATCAGCTATTCTCTCAATATTATCCAGTGTAACATTTCCGGAGATTTCTAGCTTTGAAGTTCCGGCGTTTAACTTCACACACTCAATGATTTCTTCTCTGCTCATATTGTCAAGCATAATAATATCAGCACCGAACTGTAAAGCTTCTTTGAATTCATCAATATTCCTGATCTCTACTTCGATCTTTACGTCAAGTGAGTTTTTCATTTTATATTCTTTGGCTTTTGTGATAGCATCTCCAACTGATCCTGCAGCTTTTACATGATTATCCTTGATAAGGAACATATCAAATAGTCCAATCCTGTGATTTTTGCCACCACCCATTTTAACTGCATATTTGTCAAGAGATCTGAACCCCGGTAATGTTTTCCTTGTATCGAGAATTTTAGTATCAGTCCCTTGCAGTTTTTTGCTGAATTTCGAAGTTAGAGTAGAAATACCCGACATTCTCTGAATAAAGTTCAAAGCTGTTCTTTCTGCTTTCAGGATCGAATTCAACTTACCGTTGATAGTAGCTACAATATCTCCAACAGCTACTTTATCACCATCAGAGATAAAAAATTCTACCTTTACAGTTTCATCGATATATTCGAAGCAATCTTTAAAAACCTGAATACCTGATACTACCCCATTTTCCTTAGCTTTAAGGATCGCTTTACCTTCCTGTTCTACAGGTATAATTGAATTTGTAGTTATATCCCCGATCTTATCAAGATCCTCATCGAATGCTAATTTTATCAGTTCTTTGTATTTTAATTCCATGTTTTTTCCTTTGTCATTGCGAGGACCTTTGATCCGCTGCAATCTTGTTTTCTACGATGCGGGAAGACGTAGGAGCCTTCCCCCTACAGAATAATAGTCCATTGCCAACTGTCAATTTATTTATACCTCGAATACACACAATGGTACAAATAATTCCTCTTCACTCAGTCCACCATGATCAGCCATATGATGTTTAACTTCCTCTCTTGGAAGAAAATCTTTGATTATATAATTTTTCTTAGCCATTAGGATATAATCTCCAACCCTGTATTTGAAGGCTGGAAGTGCATCATATAACCCAAAATATCCTTGATCGATCATATCAGTACTTTTTACAATATCAAAAGCATGGCCCAATTTTTTCTTTACCAGATTTTCAAATTCCTCTTTTTTCCCTCTCTTTACATAGCAATATGCTGCTCTCGGTTCACCACAAAGCGGGAAATTGAGTAGATCAACGATCTCAGGAAACTCATTCATATTGAATCTTGAGGCATGGTCATTATTTTTCAGTCCATGATCAGCGGTGATCAGCACAAGAGTATTTGTATCTTTAATGTTCTTCAGAAAAATCTCCAACTCGGAGTTGATCTTAGCATATAGATCTTTCACTTCCTTGCTTTTGCCGCCCAATTCATGGAAATAACCATCAAAATCAGGCAAGTAAGAGTAAATGTATTTTTTTGTTTTACTTCTCTTTTTAACTGCTTGGGCTGTTACTGAAAAATAATCCTTAAGATCTTTATAATTCAGCTTCGTTGCACCGTCAAGCATATAGTTCGAATATGTAGAGTTATTGATTGCTTCCGGATGGATCACAGTGATATCATTTATCTTTCTGGATAACCTGTTATCGATGAACACATCTATTGGATCGATCCGGTATTCTGTTAAAAGCTTTCCTGTTCTCCTGTTATTAAAAAGCAGTATCGTGGACGGAAAAACTTTTCTACCTTTCTTAACTTTCATGAACCAGCCTGTTATTCCGTGATTCAGAGGAGCTAACCCGGTTGCAAAACTTGTAATACAAGCTGCTGTTGTCGTAGGAAATACTGATGTGATCTTACTGATAACGTTGTCTTTTATCAAATTATCTCTGGTATTATCAACGAACTTATATCCAAGACCATCGATCACAAGTGTAACGATATTATCATATTTCTTTAGGTCACTTGAAGGTAAATCTCTGAGTTCAGAATATTTTGAATCAACATTGAAACATCCTGATATCGTACTCATCAGGTTAACAATACTTCCACCGTTATAGTCTGGCTTGAACTTCATACTAGGAACACCTATTAATAGTCTATGACACTATAAGCTATATAAATTATGATATATAAGAATGAATTGCAAGTAGATAAAAACTTCTGCAAAAGTCCATTTTCAGTATTTTTTTTAAATGATTCGAAATAAACGTGATATATGTGGAAATTATTAATTTCTTTCATATATTTCAAACATGAAAAAAAATGAAAGATATTATTACACAGACTTTATTTCATACCTAAAAAAGACATTTGGAGAGAAATACGGAAAGATCGGCCTTACACTTCATACTCCTTGTCCAAATGACCCACCATGTATTTATTGCAATCAGACATCTTTCCTTCCTCATACATCTAAGAAATTATTCACAGTGAAAGAACAGATCGACGACGCATTACCATATTTGAAAAAAAAATATCAAACCGATAAATTTATTGCATACTTCCAGGATAATACTTCAACATTTGGCAATATAGAATATTTATTTAAATCTTTTTCAGAGGCGATGAATCCTGAAAACATTAAGGTCTTAGCTATATCCACAAGACCTGATAATGTCAGTATTGGAATTTTGGAAATGCTAAAAAAAGCTTCAAATAATAAGCCGGTGTGGCTGGAACTTGGTCTCCAATCTATCCATGATTCAACTTTATCTGATATTAAGAGAGGTCATACATTCCAGGAATTTATGAATGCTTACAATTTGATCAGAGAAAATACAGATTTTAAAATTGGTATTCATATGATCATTGGTCTTCCAAATGAGACTGATTCAATGATCTATTCTTCAATGAAAAAGATCAATGAGGTAAAACCGGATTATCTAAAATTTCATCATTTGCAAGTTTTAAATAATACAGAACTTACAAATTTATATTCAAGTGGTTCATATAACCCATTAACACTTGAAAAATATTTAGAATTGTTTTGTAATTCACTAAGTTATTTAAAAAAAGATATAGTGATCCAAAGATTACTTTCCAGAGCTCATTCGAATGAGCTGATCGCTCCAAAATGGGGTATTTCTACCGAACAGTTTAAAAATATTTTTAAAGAATATATGGATCATCATGGTTTGTATCAGGGAAGTAAAACTTAAATAATCATTTTGTCATCTTCGGACTTGATCCGGAGATCTAAAGCTCTTCAAGTAACAATTTCTGAATATAAATCATTCCATTCTGGATTAGCTTTTTCTATCAAATCTATTTTCCACTGTCTTAAATACTTTTTTATATTCTTTTCCCTTTGTATAGCTGATTTTACATCATTACAATACTCATAATATACGAGCTTATCAATACTATATCTTGATGTAAATCCCTCGATCAATTTTGATTTATGCTGATATACTCTTTTTACCAAATCAGAAGTAACTCCAACATATAAAACACCATATTTCTTATTAGACAAAATATATATATAAAATACTGATTATTCATATAAAAAACAGATTCCCGTGTCAAGCACGAGAATGACAAAATAAGTTTAATGATCTGGTTTTATATCTTCTTGGAATGCTGCTTCCTCTGCCTCTTCATCAATTACCTGATCAAAACCCCAGGTAACAAGTTTATTTACAAATTTATCTCTACCTTTCATAGATCTGGTCCCAAGAACAACTGCAACCAATCTTACACCATCTTTCTTTGCAGTGGCAACTATGTTAAATCCGGCTTTATCATAGAACCCTGTTTTCAAACCATCAAAATAAGGATAATCTTTTATTAATCTGCTTGTATTTCGCAACATAAATTTCTTTTTACCCGGCTCATCCCGAATATAATCCAACCAAGTAGAACTTAATTCTATAAGTTTAGGATATTTTAGCATTTCTTCCGCTAATAAAATTAAATCATAACAAGTTGATCTATTACCGCGAACTTTCTCTTTTTTTCTTTCCTGCCATGTCGGTGGCAGTCCGTGAGGATAATAAAAATATGTATTCATCATCCCAATTTCTTTAGCTCTCATATTCATCATTTCTACAAAGCCGTCAACCTTTTTTTCACCACCTATCTTTTCCGCAAAAGTAAATGTAGCATCATTTGCTGATTTTATCACAACAGCCTTAAGAAGGTCCTCTACCCTCATACGTTCATATTCTCTTAAGAATATTTGAGATCCACCTATTTTCGAAGCTTTAGTTGAAGCTTGTAAAGTATCATCATACGACAACTTACCTGATTTGATCTCCTCCAGCACCAATAAAATAGACATCATTTTAGTAAGAGATGCTATTTCACACATCTCATATCCATTTTCTTCATATAATATCTGCTGATGTGTCAGATCGACCAGCATTACATTATTATAATCCTTGAACCTTGATTTAAACTCACTCTTAAAGTTGAGTAATGAAGTGTATTTATTATTTGGAATATAATTCCTCAAACTGTCAGGTCCTATATTCTCAACATTTTTATACTTTGATAGTAGTGTATTAGAAGTAAAAATTATAGTAATTAATATTATTATTCTAACTTTCATAATATCCGTTATTTAATTAAAATTTATACATATTGAGTTTCATCAGCTATTCCAGCTTGTTCAAATCCATTTTTTCTCAGTAAACAGCTGTCACAATGTCCGCATGCTTTTCCATTTTCTGGATCATAGCAAGATAAAGTTTTTGAATAATCTACATTTAACGATTTACCTATTTTTATTATTTCGGATTTAGACATATCGATCAATGGAGTCTCGATCTTTATGGTCAAGTTACCTTCTACAGATTCTTTTATGGCTAAGTTCGACATTATTTCAAAAGCTTCTATATATTCAGGTCTACAGTCAGGATAACCTGAATAATCAACGCTATTGACACCTATGAAAATATTTGAACACTTAATAGATTCAGCATAAGCTAAAGCATAGCTTAGAAAAACAGTATTCCTTGCCGGAACATATGTGTCAGGTATCATATCTAAGTTCAATGAATCTTTCTGAACTGTCATATCAGTATTAGTGAGAGAAGAATTCTTAAAAAATGCAGGATCCAGTTTAGCGACTTTATGAACTTTTGCATTAAATCTTTTGGAATTAAACTCGGCCAATTCAAGCTCAAAACTGTGTTTTTGTCCATAATCAAAAGAAACAGTATGTACCTCGTCAAATTTTGAGCACGCTATTGCAAGACAAGTAGTAGAATCCAAACCTCCTGACAGTAATACTATTGCTTTACTCATGCTAATACCCTTTATAAACATCTTAGATCAGTATAAGTATACCCTCTTTATTAAATTTTTTCAAGGTAAGATTTTATAAAGTTTCTATCTTAAAGAATACTCTGAGTCAATTGTGTAAGCTTTTTCTGTAACTGTAAGCTAACACAACAAAAGTGATCAGCGATTAATACAAAAATAATTATTCGGCTCACGAAGGATAAGTCCATTCAACTCCAGAATTAATAATTTGCTCATCAAAGTACCTGTATCTAAAGCTAATCTCTCACTTAATTCATCAATATTCATTTTATTTTTTATCAGGCTCCTGTATATTTTTTCCTCCAGTTTGTCACCGAATTGCACAATATTATCTTCTACTTTTTTTGCAGAATTAGAAAGAAGATTCTGGACATATTCTGGCATTTCATCTATAATATCCTGAACCCCCATTACTAATTTAGCCTGACCGGTCTTTATTAAATTATTACTGCCTTCAAATTGTTCTTTATAGATTAAATTCGGCAATGCAAATACTTCTCTTCCCTGCTCCAACCCGAATGAAGCTGTAATCAATGATCCGGATTTCATTTTTGCCTCACCAATGACCACACCTAAACTCATCCCGCTGATAATTCTATTTCTTGCAGGAAAAGTATATACAGTACCGTCAACACCTAATTTGAAAGGAGATATTACTGCCCCCCCGGTTTCAATTATCTTCCTTCTTGTACTTCTACTGCATACATTTACATCTTTATCTAAACCTGAACCAAGTACAGCAACAGTTCTGCCATTTGCTTCTATTGCTCCAATATGTGCCACTGTATCTGCTCCCATTGCCAAACCGCTTATTATGACAAATCCCTCGGATGCTAATTCCCGGGATAATTTTTTAATTGTTTGAATTCCTGTCCTTGATAAAGTCCTTGAACCTACAATTGATATCGAAATATCATCTTTCTCTGAGGGTTCTCCATTAAAATATAGATAAAGTGGAGGATCGAAAATATTTCTAAGATTTTTGGGATACTCATCATCAAAATATGTGATGATTTTTACTTTCCCATGTTTTTCTAAAATTTCGAATTGTTCATCCAGGACCATGTCGTCAAAAATAATATTCCTAAGATTTTTTCTTCCTGATTTGCTTACACCTGATTTTATCAGTTCTTCATCAGAAAGATACTTACATTCTTCAGCTGTCTCATTATAGGTCAGCAATGCTTTTATTGAGACCGGAGTAAGATGCTTAACTTTTTCAAGTCTGAATATTTCTCTTAATTTTCTGCTCATTATTATCCCCATTTTTTATATTTTAATTTATTCAGGTAAAATACAAAAAACAAAAGGTCAAATAATGACCTTTTAATAAAAAACTTCTATATTTTTTTCTTTATTTTAAAAATCCAACGGGGTATCAAGTACTTTTATTTTCTCCGCGATCATCAATTTCAGATCTTCTAATCCTTCATAGCTGAATGAGGATATACAGATATCAAAGAAACTACGATCCACTTCCTCAGTAAGCAGATCAGTCTTTGTCAATACTTTTATCACTGGCTTGTCTTTCATTTTTTCATCATATACGAATAATTCATTCTGAAGTATATCAAAATCTTTTTCAAAATCTTCTGATTCAGTGCTGATCAGATAAACTAATACTCTTGTCCTCTCCACATGCCTTAAAAATTGATGACCCAAGCCTTTTCCATGACTCGCTCCTTCAATAAGTCCTGGTATATCAGCCATAACAAAACTTTTATAATTACCGTATTTAACTATACCTAAATTCGGAACAAGAGTAGTGAACGGATAATCAGCGATTTTAGGTCTAGCATTGGATAGAACAGACAGTAAAGTTGACTTTCCTGCATTTGGATAACCGACCAGACCTACATCTGCTAGAACTTTTAATTCTAAATTAACATCAATTTCCTGACCCGGCAAACCCGGCTGAGCATATGTTGGTGCCTGATTAGTTGAAGTTTTAAAATGGAAATTACCCTTTCCGCCTTTACCTCCATGTAAAAGTTTAAGAGGTATTCCATCCTCAGAAATATCCAATAATATCTCGCCGGTAGTTTTATCTTTCACCACCGTTCCTAGCGGTACTTTAATTGTAATGCTTTTTCCATCCTTACCTGTCATATTATTAAGACCACCGTTTTGCCCATTTTCTGCAAAAAATTGTCTGTGTAATGTAAAATCAAGCAAAGTATTCAAGTTTACATCACCGATAAAAATAATATCTCCACCTTTTCCACCGTCACCACCGTTCGGATTACCTTTAGCAACAAATTTTTCTTTCCTGAAAGCTACCTTTCCTTTACCGCCATTGCCTGAACGAATGCTAATATTTACAAAATCAACGAACATTTTATTTCCTGTTTTTATTATCTGTTGCAATATATTAAGAAAGAAATATAATAGCAAAATTAATCATTTTTATGTTGTTTTAATTGTTGATAGAACATAATTTATGTTGACGATCAAATTAAGTAAAATAAGTAGAGGAGATACATCATGAAGAAATCTTTAAAATTGGCTGTTCTCTTAACATTCCTATTCACTATCTTCTGGGGATGTGCCAGTGCACCTGTAAAGAAAGAAGTACCCACCAGAACTTATGTTGGTGAAGTGGTCGGACAGAAAGGTGTTCTTGTAGGTGAATATAAGGAAGGACCTAAAGTCGTAGAAGGTAATATTGCCGGTGATATAATTACCTGGGAAGGATTCAAACTGAATCTTAGAGCAGAGACTGGAGAAGTCTTTGAATATCTCAGCCGAGATCTTTATTACGTTGGAGACAGAGTTCTTATCACTGCTAAAGGTGATAAGGTACTGAAGATAAAGAACAAACCGTAAAATATTTGTTGGTAATTGTAGGGGCGTTATTCATAACGCCCTTTTTATTTTCACCGTTGGTTTAGGGTGTTAAATTACACCCCTACGGTTTTATTAACAATTATTAATTAACACTCTCCCCATATAAGTCAAATTCTGTCGCATCTACTATCTTGATATTATAAAACTCTCCGACTTTAAGCCTGCCTTCAATCAGTACTTCACAGTCAACATCAGGAGTATCTCTGAATGTTCTTCCAACAGATTGTTTTCCTTCTATCCTGTCAATGAGAACTTTTTCTACATTACCAATAAGTTTTTGATTATATTCGTAAGATATTTTCTGCTGTATATCCATGATCTCTGAGACTCTTTTCAAAGCTGTTTTACGGGTAACTCTGTTTGGGAGATCAAACGCGTCGGTATCCTCCTCAGGTGAATATGCAAAAACGCCAAGCCTTTCCAATTTTACCTCTTTAATGAATTTAAGCATTGAATTGAAGACTTTTCTGGTTTCTCCAGGGAATCCGGTGATAATAGAAGTTCTTAATACTATGTTCGGGATGGTTTTTCTCATGAAAGCTATCTTTTTCAGCAAACCTTCTCTCGTATCTTTTCTATACATCGCTTTTAATATTTCAGTTTCGGAATGTTCTATCGGGAAATCAAGGTAATTACAAATATTATCAGTCTTTGCAATGAACTTTATGAATTCTTCTGTTACTAAAGGTGGATGTGTGTAGAGTAATCTTATCCACATATCTTTTCCGGCTATCTTTGAGATATCTGAGAGTAACTTTATCAATCTGTTCTCTTTGTACAGATCAGTTCCGTAAGAAGAAACTTCCTGTCCGATCAGAATGATCTCTTTGACATTTGCTTTCTTCAGCATTTTAACCTCAGATAAGATCGATTCCATTTCTCTGGAAGTATATCTGCCTCTTATAGAAGGTATTGCGCAATAGCTGCAGTTATGGTTACAGCCATCACTTATACGAACATAGGCCAGATGGCCCATTTCAAGCGCAAGTCTCTGATTGAAAAGATCCTTTGAGGGTTTATAGTCAGGTATAAGTTCTTTTATTATTCCCTGAAAATCTTTTAAATGAAAAACTCCGTCTACTTCCTTCAGATCTCTTTTCAAATCCCTATAATATCTTTCAGCCAGACAACCTGTAATAAATACTTTGTTGAATTTACCAAGATCTCTCTGCTCAACAGCTCTGAAAATAGTGTTAATTGATTCTTCCTTTGCATCTCCGATAAAACCACAGGTATTTACGATTATTGCTTCTCCCTCATTGAATTCAGGAGAAACATCGTAATTATTTGCAAGTTGACCTGCTAAAATCTCGCTGTCAACAAGATTCTTGTCACAGCCTAAAGTTATTATTTTGATTTTTTTCATAACGATTTTATGAGAATGTTACCATTTTATTTTTAATAATGAAATATATGTTCTTGATTTCTCCGGTAGATAATGTTCACACTTCTTTAAATTTTTCCACAGTGTAAACTTCTATTTTGGGATGTTTATGAAATATAAAATCTGGAGATAATCCTGCTTTTTTTGCCAGGTGGACAAAAAAAGTTTCATGTGAAACAAGCTCATCCCATACCTGAGGTAAAAAAGTAGCGGAATGCCCTGCATAGGTCAGATATACTCCATGCACCTTGGGTTTGATCTTTTTCTTCAGATCATTGAACGTATAATATTCTATCTGCTTTCGTTCAGATAATAGAGATATCTCTATTTTAACATCTTTCATTTCACCTTTAACTATTTTGGCAAATCTTGAGTCCCTGAACGCAGCATTAAATGAATTATCAAGAATATCATCCAGCAACGATTGATGAGCTACTAACGACCCGATACAACCCCTCAGAAGACCACCTTTGGTCAAAGTAACGAATGTAGCACATTTTTCCTGTAATACCTCGGGTAATCTTTCAGCTTTTAATTCTTCTCTGATGTCTTTACCATTAACTGCCGCAATAATGTATTTACGTACAATATTTAAAAGAAGTATTTGAACCTGTTCATGTAACATCTTTTTTCCTTTTATTTATAACCCAAGATCTCGTAATATTCTTTTCTTCTCGAAAGAATATTTACTGCTCTTTTGATCTGCTCATCATTTTCTAACAATATTTTATATTTTTCCTGATTACCGTGAGTAAACACTCCGAATTCTATTGCAAGATATTTTTTTATATGATCGATATTTTCGTCAAAGTCTGAACTTTTTTGAGCTTGAAAATCATTTTTTAGGTCTTTCAATTTTTGTTTAATGTCTGAGGAATAATCATTTTTTTCAGAATATACAAATAATGAATCTATCTCCCTTTCACCTTTGAGATCATATTCGAAACCGCATTCATCAATATATTTTTTAAATGAATTCAACAGATCATCAGTTATCTTATCCTCATATTTATATTCAGGATATTTTTTGAAGTAATAATATAAAAAATCATTGAACTTGTTCATCATTTTTAGATTCAGTATATATAAAGGTTCTTTTGGATTTTCAACGAGAACATCCGGAATTATACCCTGACCCGAAACCACTTTTCTTTCATTGATAAGAGAATTAAATAATATTTCATCATTATCCAGCTCCTGATCATCAAAGTAATCCTCTTTTTGTATCAACCTTCCGCTTGAAGTAAAGTATTTTCTCACAGTTATCTTCAGTGATTTTGAGGATAATCTTCCAACATTGAATATCTGCTGAACCAGTCCTTTTCCGAATGAAGGTTCACCTATTATAACTGCTCTGTCATAATCCTGAAGAGAACCGCTTAATATTTCTGACGCAGAAGCACTGGAACCATTTATCAGCACTGCCAGAGGGATCTCGGTATCTATCGGTGTAAGATAAGTAAAATATTCACTGTCTTTAGTGCCATTTCTACCTTTAGTTGAAACAATAAGCTTATTTTTATCAAGAACAGTATTAGCAAGCTTAACAGCTGCACCCAATAAACCTCCTGGATTATATCTAAGATCAATAATTAAAGACTGAGCTCCGTCTGCTATCAACTTTTCCATTGCCATGGAGAAATCATGATACGTTGTGGACATGAACTGGCTGACCTTTATATAACCCACATTATTATCCAGCATTCCTGTATAAGGTATATTTTTAATATCTATCTTCTCACGGGTGATCTCAAATTTCAACAGATCATTCCGACCGAGTCTTTCTATTTTAATAAGAACTTTTGTACCTTCATCTCCACGAAGATATTTCGAAGCTTCTTTTGATGTCATTCCATCTGTTGATTTATCGCCTATGAACATTATTCTGTCACCTGCTTTCAGACCGACTCTCGATGCAGGTGTATCGTCCATAGGAGATACAACTGTTAATCTTTTATCAGGTCCGCTGGTTCCTACATGAATACCGATACCGCTATAATTACCGGAATTCAATTCATCATAATGTGAAGCTTCATCCTCATCCAGAAGAACAGTGTAAGGATCAAGTGTTTTCAGCATTGAACTAATCCCGTCAGACATTAATTTTTCAACATCAAGTGTATCTACGTACTGTTCGTTCAATGTTCTCATCACATCAAAAAAAAGCTTTATATTTTCTGACATTTCCGCATAATAATCTGTCTTCTCAGTTGAAAACAGCAGGGTAAAATAAAAAAGTATGGTTAAAATCGTTTTTTTCATAGGTTCAATCTTTCCGTAACTTCTAATTTCACTTTGTCAAACACATTATCAGGACTTGAAGAGCCATCTATCCTTACGATTCTATCAGGATTTTTATCTCTTATTTCATTAAATCCTTTATAAATTTTCTCAAAGAACTCAAACTTTACAGCTTCCATTCTGTTAAGCTCTTCCCCTCTTGTATTTATCCTGTTCAAAGATATCCTGGGGTCAAGATCAATAAAAAATGTCAGGTCAGGAAAATATACTCCATTGTGTGTAGCAAAAAGGTTTAGTCTGTTTATCAGATCAGTATCCATTTCTCTTCCGTAACCCTGATAAGCTGTAGTGGAATCAATGAATCTATCCAGAAGGACTATAATACCATCATCAAGTAATGGGATTATCTCTTCTCTAACCAATTGAGCTCTGCTTGCTATGTACAACAATAATTCAGTCTCATTAGTCATGTTAAGATTTTTCTTATCAAGAAGAATATCCCTAATTTTTTCACTGATACTGTTTCCACCGGGTTCTCTTAAAATCTTGACCTTTTTTCCGGATCGTTCCAAATATTCTTTTAATTTAATTATCTGAGTTGATTTTCCACAACCGTCCAAACCTTCGAAAGAAATTATCATATCTACTGCTTATATTCCGTATTAATTAACTTTACCGGAAGGCATAAGAACATTGACCTTATCAGGAACAAGAATAGTGTTCCGGATCCCCCTCTGCCTTATAACTTCCTGAAAATCTTCAGCCTCTTCTCTGTTTCTAAGATTTCCTATCCTTATTTTGTAAAATGGCTGTTCAAAGATCAATTTCACTTCATCCTCTCCGAACATTTCAATGTACATGCTTTCCATATTTTTAGAATCCATCATATCTTCAGATTTAAAAACCTGTACTCTGTAACCATTAATTTCCTGTAGAACACTGTCTTCCCTTACTTCCTGCTTTTCAGTACTTTTAGATTTGAACAGCTCAGGCAAATCTGATTTATCCTGCAATGTAATAATTTTATCACCATCAATTTTTTGTTTTGAATATTTTACAGGAATAAAATCGTTTGAATACTCAGAACGCAATACTTTTTGTGAGAATAAAGTAAATAACAGACCTGTACAAAGGTGAAGTAAAACCAACCTGTTTAAATTCATTTTTTCTGATCCCAGTTTTTTAAATTATAATCATCCACAGTATCCTGTAATTTTAAGAACGATCTTAGCTTTGAGCCATACTTCGGGTTTGCAGGATATCTTTCCTGCATGTCCCTATAATACTCAACCTCTATCATTAATCTCTGCTTGATAAACGCAGA
This sequence comes from Candidatus Delongbacteria bacterium, assembly GCA_016937995.1. Taxonomy (GTDB): domain Bacteria; phylum UBA4055; class UBA4055; order UBA4055; family UBA4055; genus WTAK01. The sequence continues at coordinate 23,702 of JAFGVM010000005.1, read as the reverse complement.
CCTTGCCAGAAGAAATTCTGATCTAAAATTTAAATTATCAGGAGCTTTATCTAATAGTTTCGAATATTTCTCAAGTGTTTTGAGATTCTTGTTTGAGGGTGAATATACGTCCTTCAAAGGAATTCTGGTAACTAAAGGTTCAAAATTCTGTGATTCACTCTCACTTTCTGATATTTCATTAGATTCAAATATCTCAGAGATATCATCAGGGACCGGTATTTCAATGTTTGATATAGTTTTCATCTCTTCCAGTTCTCTCTCGAATTCTTCAAGTACTTCCTCAGTAACATGATCATCGCTATCCAGAGAAAGTTCGAACTCATCTGATTTATCCCTGACTATTTCTACATTATGTTTAAATTCATTTTTGATTTCGAGCTCTATCTGCTCATTCATTATTGCTGTGTCTACCGGATCTTCATTCTCTAAACCATCAAAAGAACTGTCTTTCAACTTAATGTCAGTTAGTTCATCATCCTCGGGATCATTGATAATACCTGCTTCTTTATCCAGTTTTTCTTTTTCTTCCAATGCTATTCTGGAAATTTCTTCAAGATCATAAGTAGACTTATAGCTGTTTGAACCTTCAATAGCCTGATTTACTATATCCTTATCCAGTAATTGTGACATCCTTTCTGAAAAATAACTGCTGCCAACTACTTTTTCGTCAGAATATAGACCTGAATACATAAGAATGAAGTTTTTTGCATCCTGATCAAAAGCATCATACCTTAAAGCATCAGTTAAATAATCAAATTGAGCTTTTTTATTTTTTCTCAAACTTTCAATATTTGCAAGATATTTTAAAGCTTTAACAGATTTTTTATTGACCTCTAATACTTTCTTAAACATCTCTTCAGCTTTTAAATATTCTTTTCTGGAGTAAAATATTTCTCCTAATATCAACCATCCGGAAGTATAATCGGGATACTTATCACAATTTTGTTCCAATATATCCTGAGCCTGCTGATCATAACCGTTTTTAAATAGGTAGTCTGCAAGAAAAGCAAAATATTTATTATTGCTCTTGTAATATCTTTTTAGCTTCTTTAATATTTTTTTTTGATTTGCGCTCATAAAAGATCCTTTTCTTTAGAAATCATCCGCAAGTCTAACCAATCCGTGTTTATTTTTGATATATATATATCCGGCTTTTTCAGCTATAATTTTGTCTTTCTTGAATTTACTCATGACTCTTATCGCAGTTTCAATAGTTGTGCCGGTCAGATTAGCTATTTCCTGTCTTGAGAGTTTAACACCAAGTTTCAAACCTGACTCCAACTGTTCTCCTGTGTTGTTGGCAAATTTTATCAAATGTCTTGCTATCCTTCTCTCTACTTTTTCAAATGCCATGTTTTTAAGACTTGCATAAGCTTCTCTTAAATGCTTGTCAATTATTACATTATAGTTTTTATTTATTTCAGGATATTTTTCCAGTAAAGCAGAAAAATCATTGGCTCTTATCTTCATCAAAATTGAATCTTCCAGAGATTGTGCACTGTATATACATTCCGGTACTCTATCGAAAAGGACATTATTGTCAGACAGAAGATCATTTGTTGATACTATCTTTAATATAAAATCTCTTCCTGATGAGGAATGCGCAAGCAGTTTCACTCTACCTTCACAAACAAAATATACCCAGTGACACGAAACCCCTTCTTCAAACAGAAAATTTCCCTTTACCTGTTCTTCAAAAGAGCACATGTCGAGAATATTTTCCAGATCTTTATCACGTAAACCTTTGAACATCTTACTGTTTTTTAGATACTCTATTTTCTCATTCATAACTACTTCTTGATTTTATTATAAATTATTTTCTATTTCCATCTCTTGTTTTTTTAGATCATTTATCTCATTCATTAAACGATCCTGTTCTGAAAGTTCTGAAGTGAACTTCAACTCATCTTTTCTTTGTTTGATATCCTTTTTTATCTGTCGCTTTTTTATTTTAATGTAACTATCTCTATAAGCGTGATATATCTTTTCTTCAAAGCTTTTGTCATCGTCCTCATTTACATCAGCCAGAAATACACTTTCCTGACTTGCAGTATAGTCTATAAAAAAATCCTTGAATTTATCGTCAAAGTCAACCAAAATATTATTTATATTTATCGCTTCACCTTCTTCATACAGTTCAAAAAATCGTAAATATAACTTAGCCGTTTCATGATTCAGGAAATAAGATTCATCTATCCTTTTCAGAAATTCAGTGCAAACTTTTGTATTACTAAGCATTAAATAAATAATATTGAATTCGAGAATGTCGCTCCTGTTATAAATATATTTATCAGATCTTTCCGGCTTTACAGTAGATACAGACCTTGGTTTATTACCTTTTTTCAATGCATTTCTGATAAGATATCCTTCAATATTCAATTTTTCAGAAGCTTCTTTGATATATTGCTCCAGTATAAGTTCATCATTTATCATTTTCAGAGATTCAATAATTGATTTAGATGCAATTATCTTTGCATCAACTTTTTTCACACTCCCCAGGACTTTAAGCTTAAAATCTATTAAATTCATTGCACCGTCTATCAGATTCTGTAATTCTGAGTTGCCATATTTCTTCGCATAAGTATCAGGATCCTCTTCCGGTGGCAACATTGTGATAGTATTATCAACACCTGCTGCAAGTAGAATTTCTGAAGTTTTCGCTGCGGCTTTTATACCTGCAGGATCTCCATCGAAAAGAATGTTGATCTTATCAGCATTCCTTTTCATGATCTGTGCATGATCTTCTGTAAAGGCTGTTCCACACAAAGCGACCGTATTAGTAAAACCGTTCTTGAACATCGAAACCATATCCATATTACCTTCGACCAATATCATTGAACGTTTTTTCCTGATAGTATCTTTTGATTGATAAAATCCAAAGAAAACTTTGCTTTTTTTATAAATTATAGACTCAGGAGAATTAACATATTTGGGTTGTACCTCATCATCAAGCGTTCTTGCACTGAAAGCAATTACATTACCCAGGACATCAAAAACAGGGAACATCAGTCTGTTCCTGAATAGATCATACACGTTCCCTTTTTCATTTTGTTTCCTGAGACCGATCTCGATAAGTAACTTATCATCTATATTTTTAAAAGGATCATTCTCTTTTAAAGCATTCCATTTGTCCGGAGCATATCCTAACTTGAACAGTTTTATATCTTCTTCAGAAATATCTCTAGATCTAATATATTCAGTAAAACTGGAATTTTCATTTTTTATCTCTGCAATCAGATTCTGATGATAAAATTCTGCTGCAAGTTCCATTGCTCTCCGCATTGTTTCTTTTTTATCATCATCAGATTTATTGTGATCCTGATAATTGAATGACTCTTTTATCTCTATACCATAACGTCCTGCCAGCATCCTTATAGCATCCGGATATGAAATATTTTCATAAAGCATAATAAATTTGATCACATCTCCAGCTACTCCACATCCAAAACATTTGAAGATCTGTTTTGCATGAGATACCATGAAGGAAGCTGTCTTTTCGTCATGAAAAGGACAGTTTGCTTTATGATTGGCACCCGATCTTCTCAGATCGATCCTTTCACCGATCACATCAACAATATCCGCTGTGTTAACCACACTTTCTATTTGCTCTTTTGAGATCAATTATTATCCGTTCTTAATTTTGTCATCCTGAATTTATTTCAGGATCTTTATTCCGGGTAAATTTTGAAACTGTTCCCTAAGTTTTTTTTGGAACGAATGGGAATCGTCCCCTATGAAACCCTTGAACCTTGATCATTCCGTGTTGAATATTGAATATTCGGTAAAGGAACGCATTCCTGCGCTCGCTACCACTGTCCACTGTTCTAATACTTTTGTATCTCATCATAAATTATCACTAGTTCAACACCGGCCTGTTTGAACATTTCCTCTGATTCCTGTCCCCTCTGATATTTTCTCTCAACTACAACTCTTTTAATGCCGCTGTTTATTATTAGCATAGCACATGTCCTGCACGGTGTCATCCTGCAATATAATGTTGCTCCATTGATCGAAACACCCAGTTTGGCAGCCTGACATATAGCATTCTGCTCTGCATGAACCGTTCTTACACAATGCTCTGAAATACTTTCGTCTTCATGAAGCATCTTCTTCATTTGATGCCCCACATCATCACAATGCGGCAAACCTTTTGGTGATCCAACATATCCGGTAGTAAGTAATTGACCCTCACGTGCTATAACACATCCGCTCCTTCCTCTGTCGCAGGTAGCTCTCTTTGATACAGCATTCATAACTTCCATGAAATATTCATCCCAGGTGGGTCTAATATATTTTTCTTCACTCATAAATCATCCTGACCGTTATTAAATTTTATCTTTTAAGAAATCTATTGCATTTTCAATTCTCTTTAAACTTTCATCTTTTCCTATCAGTTCTCCCACTTCACTGGCTCCACCAGGACTAGATTGCAGTCCAGTCATAGCTATTCTAACAGGCCAAAGAACTGCTCCTTTTTTGCATTCTTCCTTTTCGATCAGATCGTTCATAGCCTGAAATATCGTTTCATTATTCCATTTTGTAAGTTCTCGGAACACCGGTAATATTTTTTGAAGATACATATAACTGGAAGCTGTATCAGATTTCATTTTTTTATGAAAGAAATCATCAGCATTATAACTTTCAACTTTGATCAGGAATCTGACCATTTCAGGTATGTCTGTTAATTTTTCCAGTCTGTTCTGTATTATTTCGCTTACTTTGAAAACATCGATCTTTGATCTAAGTTCATCAGAATAATATTTATCAGCTATAGAATGGAATTCCTCCATCGTAAGCTTTTTAATATGCTGTGCATTTATCCAGTTAAGTTTATCTATTGAGAAAACGGCATTGGATTTATTTATTCTCTCAGGAGAAAATTTTACAACCAGTTCGTCTAAAGTAAATATTTCCTCCTCTGTGCCCGGATTCCAACCGAGCATGGCGATGTAATTGATGATCGCACTTGTCAAATATCCTGCCTGGATCAGATCTTCGAAAGAAGCATCACCGTTCCTTTTGCTTAATTTCTTACCGTCTTCCCTCATTATGTGGGGCAAGTGAATATAGGAAGGTATTTCCCATCCGAAATTCTGGTACAGCAAATTATACTTTGGAACTGATGACAGATATTCATAACCTCTTATCACATGAGATATTTCCATAAGATGATCATCAATAACATTAGCAAAATTATAGGTCGGAAAACCATCTGATTTCATTAGGACCTGTTCATCAAGAGTATTATTTTCCACTGTTATAGAACCAAACACAATGTCATTCACTGTAGTTTGACCGGATTCAGGGATCCTTTGCCTGACCACAAATGGTAGATTATTGGATAACTTATTATCAATTACATCCTGCGATAAGTTTCTACACCTGTCTCTGAAAACTGTCCCTTTGTTTTCACTAAAATCTTTTCTTTGCTCTTCAAGATCTTCAGAACTGCAAAAACATCTGTATGCAAAATTCTTCTCTAGCAATACTGAAAGATACTTTTGATAGATCTCTTTTCTTTCACTTTGTATATATGGCCCAAAACCACCGTCTCTATCAGGACCTTCATCATACTCCAGACCTGCGATATTTAAACTGTCGAATATTACTTTAAATGCTTCAGCAATTGTCCTCTTCTGATCGGTATCCTCCACCCTTAATATGAACTTGCCTTTATGACCTTTTGCGATCATATATGCATACAATGCTGTTCTTAAGTTGCCGATATGCATGTATCCGGTCGGACTTGGCGCAAATCTTGTTCTGAACTCTCTCATTTATCCCTCACAGGTTTCTAAGTAATACTGTTTAACACTTAAGTATCTAAAAGTAATTTTTTTTATGCAAATAATAAAGAAATTAATTATGATATTTATAATAAAAAAAAGGGACAAAATGTCCCTTTTAAATTCATCATATCTTTGATCTACCTGAAAGCGTAACTTCCGCCAATACTGAATGCGAAGATATCCATTTTATGAGAACCCGGCATATTGTCACCTGAAGGAGCTATTTGTCTGCTCATTCCCATTAGATATTCCATTCCAAAATCTACTGTAAGGTCTCTGTTATAATATGAAACCCCGCCTGTTAGAGCATGGTTGGTTGATGAAGGGAAAAGAATATTTAAAGTACCGTCTCCACAAGGTGCAGGATCCAGATAATATCCTCCGCGTACTGAATATTCCTTATTTATCATGTATTCAGCACCTAAACGGTATTGTACAGCATCATTCCAGTAAAGCTCCATTGGTTCTGATGTATTTCCATCAACTACGGGATGCAAAGCTTTCATTTCATTCCAGTTAGTGTACTGAACATCAAATTCAACAATAAGCTCTTTATAAGGTTTAACTGCTAAACCTGCACCTATCCATGTAGGCCATTCAATACTTAAATCTAAGTCATGTTCATTGACTTCTGCAACAGTCATAGTTCCAGAGAAATCAACCATAATAGGAGTTTTGTATGTCAAACCGAAATCTAGCAGATCGTTTGTCAGCTTAAGACTTAATACAGAACCAAAACCAACACCGGAAATATCAATAGCAGTTTGTGTTTCAACTGCACCATCTCCATTCATGTCTTCAGGTCTCTTAAGTTCCATCATACCATAATAAATATTTACAGCTGCACCAAGATAAATGTTCTCTGTAAATTTGTAAGCTGCTGCCGGGCTAAAGTTAAAGACAGCTATCTCACTCATCCATTCAAATTCTGTTTGAGCAGGACCACTAAAGTCTGCAAGATCAGCACCGACCCATTCAGCACCCAGACCTGCAGGAACGTAAGCCCCTAATCCAAAAGCAAAATCTTTGTAATTATAAACACCAAACAGATTCGGACTTAGATAATGATTCATCTCAGTATTTGCATCAACATCGATCCCGTATGCAGTGTTAGAGTAAGAGTAGGACGCCATTGGCATCACGTCTGTTGCAAAAAGCTGCACAGTGTTTTTTTGTCCGATCATTCCGGCAGGATTCCAATGAATCGCTGAAGCATCGTTAGCCAGACCGACAAAAGCTCCACCCATTCCAAATGCCTTCGAACCAATACTGTTCAAGCTCAAACCGTTAGCAAAAGCACCTGCTGCAATAGCTAGAAAAAGTATCAATTGTAAACCCTTTTTCATAAAACCTCCATTTTATAATTTTAAATATTTATTTTTAGTTCAACAATATGACAAATATAGTAGTTGATCTATCAACTTACAACAAATAAATTATTTTTTTGTTGGTTATAAATAATTTTCCGGAAATAACGATCTTTCAATTCCTTCAACTATTGTGTGAAGTATGAACATATGAATTTCCTGGATCCTGTCGGAAGTCTTACCACCAATAATTATTTCAATATCACCTGTTCCTTTGAGTTCTCCACCATCTTTTCCAAGAAAAAGAAGTACTTTCATATCTGATCCTAAGGCTGAATTAACAGCATTGATAATATTCTCAGAATTTCCGCTGGTGGATAATCCGATAAATATATCACCCGGTTTGCCGTATGCTTCCACACCTCTTGAAAATATTTTGTCGAATCCGTAATCATTTGCTACACATGAAATATGTGAAGGATCAGAAAGTGATATGGCTGCTAACGGTTTTCTATCCTTTCTGAATCTTCCGGTCAATTCCTCGGCAAAATGCATTGCGTCCGTCATTGATCCACCGTTACCGCAGATAATTATCTTACCATCGTTATTTAATGAATTTACGATCATTTCTATCATTTGTGTGATCTTATCAAAGTTCTCATCATTTTCAATAAAATCCTTTAGAAGAATGAGTCCTTCTCCGAAAGATGATCTTATCAGTTTGTTCAGCATATTCACCTCTAATTAAAGATTGTTCTTTAACAATTGTTTTGCCGGTACATCTCCAAATATCTTTGCCGGAACACCTGCGACTATTTTACCTTCAGGAACATCTTTAGTGACAACTGCACCTGCAGCCACCAATCCATCTTCATTTATGGTTATTCCCGGCAATATAGTGGCATGAACACCTATCCTTCCACCATTTTTTACTGTTACTCCTTTGAAATGCTCAAACCGTTCTTTATCCCTTCCTGCATAATTATCGTTGCTTGTGGCAACACAGGGAGCTATGAAACAGTGATCACCGATAGTTGAAAGAGCAGTAATATATGAATTCGACTCTATCTTGGTTTTTGTTCCTATTGTACAGTTTGACTCTATCAGGACTCCCCTACCGATAATAGTAAGGTCACCTACTGAAGTTTTGAACTGTATTGCAGCCTGATCAGCAACAAGGACCTTTTTACCGATAGTAGCCCCTCTGTAAATAACAACTCCTGTTCCGATTATCGAATTATCTCCGATTTTCGCACCTTCAAGTTCGAGATCTTTTGCCATAGCTGAATTTGCAGCTTTCATCAGTGTTTTACCTATTACAGTATTATCATCTATCCTCACATTTTCACCGACTACTGTATCATCGTGAATTACCACATTATTACCTATGATAGAGTTCATACCGATCTTTACGTTTTTGCCTATAGCACAATTATTCCCGAAAGTAATATTTTGATCATCAGTCATTTTATTTCCCATATGTTTTTGTTTTATCAGTAGTCAAAAAGTTAAGAAGTATTAGGATATAAATGCAAACTAAATCTTTTTGTATTTTACTTTCTTATTTGGAAAAATCAGTCCGGTTAAATATATTTGTTGTATGAAATTGATATATTTTCTACATATTTTTATCTTTGCCTCAATTCTTTTTTCTGAGATCATCAACCACAATCCTGATCCAAACGGGGAGCCGTGGATAAGTGGAGGCTGGGTAATACCATCAGATGACCAGCTGGAAGTGATCAAAGCTTATCCGAAATTACAGTTAACTCGATCCAGTAAGAACACTGATCTTCCTTACGAAGTAAATAATTCTTATAAAATTTATTTCAGACCTGTTTTTACACAATACGCCAATGAATGCGGTCAGGCTGCCGGGATTGGATACAATTTTACATATGAAATGAATTATATGCGCGGAGAGAACGGTAATTTCAATCGGAATCAATATCCAACTTATTACACCTACAATTTCCTGAATGATGGTGACGGCATTAACGGTTCTTCCTATTTCGACGGATGGGAGATCGCAATGAGAAGCGGTATACCTTACAGTACAGATTACGGTGGAATGGTCCCTACTTCCGATCCTTCAATGATGGAAAAGATCTGGATGTCAGGATATGACAAATATGTGAACGCTATGCAGAACAGAGTTCAGGAAGTAGTTACAATTCCTGTAGACACACCTGAGGGTCTGGATATTCTAAAACACTGGTTGAACGATCATGGAAATGGATCTGCTGAAGGTGGAGTTATAACTTTTGCCGCAGGAGTGTACGGAAGTTGGCAGACCGGATACCTTCCTGCAGGAACTGAATGTGAGAATGAAATGGTTATCACAAAATGGCATACATCAGTAAATCACGCTATGACATTTGCAGGATATAACGATTCTATAAGATACGATTATAACGGTGACGGGAAATTCACTAATAACATTGATATAACCGGTGACGATATTGTAGATATGCGTGACTGGGAAATAGGCGGTCTTCTAATGGTGAACAGCTGGGGTACCGGATGGGGAAACTATGGAAAAGCGTGGGTAATGTACAACACTCTCGGTTATCATCATACAGAAGGAGGCATCTGGGCCCAGAGAACAAATACTGTCAAAGTTTTTGAAAACTATGAACCTTTACTTAAGATAAATACTGAGATAGAACATAACTTCAGGGATAAGTTAAAAATATATGCCGGCATATCAACAGACACAAGTTCATTAATACCCGAACACACTATTGAATTTCTGATGTATAATAATTCCGGAGGTCCCAATCCTATGACCGGAGACAGTACATACATTAATATAGGTCTTGATATAACCCCTCTTCTTGTCCACATGGAGAGCGGATCTTATGCCAAATTTTTTCTGTGTATAGATGAAGATGATCCTGACGGATCAGGAAACGGAAATATCTTATCAATGAAACTTGAAGATAAATACGGCAATTTAACAGCAGGCTATCCTGACTCAACAGTGATAAATAACAATAATACGACCTATATCAGTACAGTAGCTAACATCTATTACTACACACCAAATATAACTACATCTTCGTTACCTGATATTTCTATAGATGAATTTTATTTGTTTCAGCTAACTGCAAGAGCAGAAAGGGAACCTTTACAATGGGACTGGCTGATAGATTATTCCGAAAATGTAAATAATGACCCGTTGATAGTTGAAGATCTTATAGAGCTCATTCCCGAACATAATTACGACAATGATGTACTGCCTTTAGCAATACCGTTCGAATTCCCGTTCTACGGAAATTTTTACGATTCGATATTTGTTTGCACTGACGGCTATTTAGCTTTATCAGAGGGCTATAAATTCGTAAGAGATGATATCGATATCGTTGAGAACAAAGTTATTGTACCTCATGCTGCTGAATTTATGGCAGATCCGACATTAAATGAAGGCACTTTTTATTTTATGGATCCTGACCATGTGACCATTTTATGGAGAACTGCATTAAGAATGGATAAAGATGCAAAATATAACTTTATCTGCAAACTTTATAATGATGGTACAATAGAATTTTATCATACGGATGATCAGCCTGTCAACAACTCATGGGTAAGCGGGATTTCAAACGGTAGTTCTGAAAATTTTATTATCTCTTCAAGCTCCAATTCTGAAGATCCCTCAGACCTTCAAACAACATTCATACATCCGGACCATCCTTTCGGTTTAATTCTGAATGACCAGGGACTATTATCTGGAATTTTATCAAATGATCTAGAAAGAAGCTGGGATCTCGAATTTAAGATCACTGACTGGAACGGATTTTCTTCAACAAAAATACTTTCTCTTTTTACTTCAAGCGGAATAACCGGCAATGAACATCAAGCCGTTGATAATTTACATTTGGAACAGAATTACCCAAATCCGTTCAATCCAACAACAAACATTAGGTTCACACTGAAGAATGATGATATAATAACCCTTAAAGTATACAATTTAAAAGGTGAACTGGTAACTTCTTTGATCGATAATAAACTATTAAAAAAAGGAGAACATTCAATTTCCTGGGATCCTCAACTAGATCTTTCATCAGGCATATATTTTTATAAAATTACTTCTGACGGAGGTCATAAAATGATCAAAAAAATGACGATGATCAAATAAATTTTAATTTTGTTATTTACTTTTTAAATTATTATGACTATACTAACTATAGTTAAAAAAACAACCTGTACGGATATGTGATGAAAAGATCATTGATAATTTTGTTGGTATTTATCTATGCAATTATTTCAAAAGCAGAATTTTTTGATATTGACCCGAATACTGAAGGTGTTCAGTTATTTTCCGGAGGTTTGAGCCCTATTTCAGTAGAAAAACAAAAAGAGATCGAAGCCATACCTAGATTAAATCTTCCTGATAAATATAAGAATTCAAAAGTTGAACTTCCATATACTGTCGATAATTCATTGCAGCCATACTTCAGACCTGTTTTTTCCCAACAGGGCGGCAGTTGCGGACAGGCAAGCGGTGTTGGATATTTATTCACCTACGAATACAATTTTTCGAAAGGAACTTCAGCCGATGTACCTGAGAATCAATTTCCAACTCATTATACCTACAATTTTTTAAACCATGGAAGCGGATCGTGGGGGTCTTGGTATTTTGACGGATGGAATATAATTTCATCAAGCGGATGCCCTAATGTAACGACTTACGGAGGCATGCTTTGGCCTTCTTTAGATCCTGATCTTATGTTCAAACTCTGGATGAACGGATACGACAAATATCAAAGCGGAATGGAGAACCGTGTCCTGGAATAGCTTGCAATACCTATTGGAACCGCTGAAGACCTTCTGGTCCTTAAACAATGGATGAATGACCACTGTGACGGATCTTCTGAAGGAGGGATAGCAGTTTTTTCAGCAGGAGTTTACGGGACATATGAAAGGACAGTTTTACCTGAGGATTCCTTCTGCCCGAAAGAGGCGGTTATCATCAGATGGGATAGATCTGTAAACCATGCTATGACATTCGCTGGATATAATGATTCTATAAGGTATGATTATAACGGGGATGGAAAATATACCAATGATATTGATACTAACGGTGATGGTATTGTTGATATGAAGGACTGGGAGATCGGAGGACTTCTTATGGTCAATTCATGGGGAGAAAACTGGGCCGATGAAGGTAAATCATGGGTCATGTACAGAACTCTTGCTCAGGATCTATACTCCGGCGGTATTTATAATAACATCTGCCATACGGTCAGGATAAAAGAAAATGTTAAACCAACTCTGAAATTAAAATCAACTATTGCATGCAGTGACAGAGATAATATAAGAATTACTGCGGGTATATCTCAGGAACCAAATGCATTTGAACCAAGATACTCTATAGGATTCCCTCTTTTCAACTATCAGGGAGGAGATTCAATCGGAATAGAAGGATCCTCTGATATTATTGAACTTGGACTGGATATCAGTAATTTGCTCGATCTTATCCCGGAAGGAGAAGGCGGAACTTTATTTCTCAGTGTAACACACACCGGGGATACATTGAGTATCGGGAAAGTAATTTCTTTTTCTGTAATTGATCATGAAGGCACAGAATTCACTAGCCTGCAAAAAAATGTTGATATAAAATCAAACAACACTACTCATGTTGGTCTTTTTATGCCTCAACCGTTTAAGATCACAACTGAATATCTGCCGGCTGCTGTACCAAATGAAACATACAATCAAACCCTGACTGCAGAAAAAGGCACAACTCCATATAAGTGGGATATAGTAATTAACTATACTGAAACAGAAATCACAACTATATTCCCATCTGAAACATTTCAAGAAATCAGTATGACAAATTCTGATGACGGATACGGTATTATTAATCTTGATTTCCCTTTCCCTTTCTTTGACAAATTATACAGCTCAATAACTGTTACATCGAACGGTGCGATCACTTTTAACGGTATTTACGAATCTGTTAAAACCGCTGATGATATAAGTAAAACAAAAACAATTGCACCATGTGCCGCTGACTTTGATAAAGCTGATGTAACGTACTTTGGAAATGATAATTATGTAATTATAGTATGGGATACATCTATTACCGGGACAGGTACCAGCGGCACCGGAAATGGAAATGGTGGCGGAGGTGGAGGTGTACCACCAACATCATACTTTAATTTTGCCGCAAAATTATTTTCTGATGGAACAATTGAGTTCTATTACGGAGATGTTACTGCAGGAAAATATTACCCGTCAGGAATTTCTAACGGTACTGCTTTAAGCACATATATCACGAAGGTCTTTAATTATTGGGATCCATCAGGATTTAAGACATCTTTCATAAAACCACCGTATCCGTATGGTATAGAACTTAGCGAAGACGGTGTGTTCAACGGCAATATTTCTCCTACAGATGAAACTACCTGGGATATTATATTCAGAGCAAATGACAGTAATAACCTGATTGCAGTTAAAGAGCTTACTTTTTCAATTGTCGATCTTTCAATGACTTTAGCATCTCCAAATAACCTTAGAACCGAGACAGGTGAAATTTCTTCTGTCATAAGATGGGATGCTGTCCCCGGTGCAACTATGTACCATATTTACAGATCTACAGATCCTTATCAGGGATTTATAAAGATCGGAACTGCAACTTCACTTTCATATGAAGATATGGATTTTTCAAATGAAGAAAGATGTTTCTACTATGTAACAGCAGATAATTCTAAAAGATAATCCTGTTAAAATATTTACCATATCAAGGATGCGGTGCATCCTTTTTTTTATTTTCATAGTTTACAAAGAGCTTTTATTTTCTTATACTCAAATTGTAAAAGTCAATTAATTAAATTATAAGGCCAAGTAATGAAAAAAATCTCGATGTTCCTTACAATTATTCTCATGTCTGTATTTTTAAATGCAGAGATGGTAAACTTAAACCCTGACCCTAATGGAGAACCATGGTATGCTGGAGGCTGGAAACAACCTACTCCTGAAGAACAGAAAAAAATTGATGCTCTACCCAAATTAACCTTACCTGAGTTTTACAAGAACCGAAAAGAAAAACTTGTAACTGAAATTGACAATACAAATGAGCCATATTTTCCACCTATCTTCAACCAGGTTGGTGGAAGTTGTGCCCAGGCAAGTGGTATTGCATATAATTTTACATATGAAATGAATTTCATGAGAGGAACCAGTGCAAACATAACAGACAACCAATTCCCAAGTCATTTTACTTATAACTTTGTTAACGATGGAAGCGGTGCTAACGGTTCTACATATTTTCAGGGATGGGATATTGCCAAGAACGGTGGTATACCTGATGTTACGACTTACGGAGGATTGTTGTGGGCATCTTCTGATCCGGCAACGCAAAATCTTTTATGGCAGGACGGATTTGATATCTATGAAACAGGAATGAACAATAGAGTTGATGAAGTTATTTCTATTCCGGTCGGCACACCTGAAGGTCTTGAAACTTTAAAGCAATATTTTAATGATCATTGTGATGGTTCTGCTGCAGGTGGTATAGTTAATTTCTCGGCAGGAGTTACCGGTTGGACACTTGCAACTTTAAAGAACAATACTCCTCATGCGGGTGAATATGTTGTTGCCAACTGGAATCCGATCGTCAATCATGCAATGACCTTTGTAGGATATAGTGATACTATACGTTACGATTACAATGGAGATAGAAAATATACTAACGATATTGATCTGAACGGTGACAGTATAATTGATATGAGGGACTGGGAGATCGGAGGACTTCTTATGGTCAATTCATGGGGCACATCATGGGGTACCGGAGGTAAAGCATGGGTCATGTACAGAACTTTAGCTTTAGATGTTTCGGAAGGAGGTATAAACGGAAATACAGTCTATACGATGAGAACAAAAGAATCATTCTATCCTCAATTAAAACTTAAAGCAAGTATAAGTTATTCTGACCGTAAAGAGCTTAAGATAACTGCTGGTGTTTCAGGTAATACTTCAGACACTGAACCTGAACATTCTATATCATTCCCATATTTTGCATATCAAGGAGGAGATAATATAGGTATGGAAGGAACTGTAGATCTACTTGAGCTTGGACTTGATATTAGTCCACTTCTCAGCTATGTTGAAAGCGGTGTACCTGCAAAATTCTTTATCGGAGTTGAACAGAAAGATGCAGGTGGATCAGGATCTGGCAGCATCGTTTCAATGGGAGTAAAAGACAATGACTCTGTAGAGTATACAAGTACTGAGTCAAATAAAGCTATAATTACGAATGATATCACCTACATGTCTGTGATCACCTCCGTTACTTTTGATGCTCCGCTAATAAGTACATCCACCCTGCCTGACGCACTGCCGTCGATCCCGTACTCAGAAAGTTTTGCAGTTACAGGTGGTCTTCCTCCTTACTCATGGGACGTTATTTTTGATTATACAGAAACAGCCAATTCCAATTCTTTTCCTACAGAAGCTGTTGATCAGTTAACTATGACAAATGATGACGATGGAATTGCTATAATTGATCTTGACTTCGACTTTCCATTCTATGGTAAACTTTACGATCATATTACTGTTTGTACTGACGGTTCATTGCTTTTTGGAGACAAGTTCGTTTATGTAAGAAATGAAGGTGATATAGTTTCAACTCAGACTATCACTGCATATTCACAAGACCTGCAAAGCTATCCAGCTGACGGTGAAGGAATATTTTACTTCATGGATTCGGATCATTTGACCATAAGATGGAAATCCTCTCTTTGCGGCATTCCTGAAGTGAATGTTGAATTTGCTGCAAAAATATTTGCTAATTCAGACATAGAGTTCTTCTACGGTGATAACATGACTCCCGGACTTGTATGGTCAAACGGGGTATCAAACGGTAATTCAGCAAATTGTAAAATATCTCAAATTGCAAATACATATGATCCAAGTGGTCTGAAAACTTCATTCTCAACTACTGATTTTCCTTATGGAATGGCTTTAAGTGAAGATGGAATTTTCAGCGGAACATTAACCGGTGCTGATAACACTTGGAATATCAACTTTAGAGTTACTGACGGAAATAATATTTCAGCAATAAAAGTAATCCCTTTTTCACTGAGTAGCGGTGTAATAATAGAACCAACTTCCAACTTCATAATATCAGTTTCCAGTAATTCGATTTTATTGAACTGGGATGCTGTACCTTCTGCAAATCTCTACCATATTTACAGATCTAACGATCCATATGGTGTTTTTACTGAGGTCGGTACATCCTTGACTAATACATTCAGCGATTCGGATATAATTCTAACTGGTGATAAATACTTTTACTACGTCACAGCTGACAACGTTAAATAATATCTTTTGTAATTGCCAGGGCGTTATTATAACGCCCTTTTCTTTTTGTACAAGTAATAATGTATTAACTCCCTTCCGGCCACTGTTAACTGACCACTGACCACTGTTTTTTAACATTTTATCATTAAAATCATATTATTAATAAAATTTTTTATTATCTTTAAAGTGGATGATTATGTTGTATAATTAATTGCCGATTGCAGAATAAAAATTTTTTATATAGGAGTTCTTAATGAAAAAATTAATCTTGGTTCTAACGACATTGCTGCTTTTCTCATTTGTCTCGGCTGAACTGATCAATAATAATCCTGATCCCAACGGTGAACCATGGATATCAGGCGGTGTCTCTCCTCTGACTCCGGAACAGCAGAAAAAAATTGATGAAATACCGGTTCTGCTGCTTCCTGATGAATACAAGAACAGAAAAGAAGAGCTGCCTTATACTGTTGACAACTCGACCCAACCCTATTTCCGCCCTATTTTCAATCAGGTTGGAGGAAGTTGCGGACAGGCAAGCGGTGTTGGGTATACTTATACTTACGAACAGAATTTTAAAAGAGGTACATCTGCCGATATAACCGACAATCAATACCCGACCCACTACACATATAACTTCCTTAACAGCGGAAGCGGCGGTAACGGTTCTTGGCATTGGGACGGATGGGATATAATCAAAGCAAGTGGAATACCCAACGTTACTGATTATGGTGGAATGCTTTGGCCTTCAACAGATTACACTCTTGCAAATTCATTATGGATGGACGGATATTCAAAATATCAAAACGGTATGAATAACCGTGTTCTTGAGCAGATAGCAATGCCGTTGAACACTCCCGAGGGTCTTGAAGTTCTTAAACAATGGATGAATGACCATTGTGACGGGTCTGAAGCAGGCGGGATCGCAGTATTTGCTGCTGGTGTCAGCTATACTTTTCAGAGAGGTATTCTACCTATGAACTCATTCTGTCCAGGTGAATCTGTTGTATTAAAATGGGATGAGAACGTGAATCATGCTATGACATTCATAGGATACAATGACTCTATTCGATGGGATTACAATACAGATGGCAAATATACGAATGATATAGATATTACAGGCGATGGTATTGTAGATATGCGTGACTGGGAGATAGGCGGTCTTAAAATGGCGAATTCATGGGGTACTTCCTGGGCAAATTCCGGTAAATCCTGGGTTATGTATAGAACTCTTGCACAAAGTTTGGCGGACGGCGGTATTTATAATAATATCGCTCATTCTATAAAGACCAGAGAATCTTTTGTTCCGACCCTTAAATTAAAAGCAACTATCAATTACAGTGAAAGGAACGATATAAAGATAATGGCTGGTATTGCAAATGATCTTGAAGCAACTGTCCCTGAACATACTATCACTTTTCCACATTTTAATTTTCAGGGTGGTGACGGACTGGGTATGAAAGGTGACGGAGATGTTCTTGAATTAGGATTGGATATAACTCCTTTGCTCAGCTATGCAAATTCAGATTCTGACGCTAGATTTTTCATTTGCGTTGAACATAACGGCAACGCTGGAGGCAGAGGTAACATTGCTTCTTTTGCTATTGTTGACGAGGAAGGAACTGAAACTCCGAGTTCTCAAACAGGTGTTGCCATCATTAATGGTGTAACTACTTATGCCTATGTTGATGCTTCAGCGACTTTCGATAAAGCAAACATTACTACTACTGATCTTCCTATTGCAGCACCCGGACAGGAATATTCTTATACATTAACCGCTGAGAACGGTACTCCGCCGTATTACTGGGATATGCTGATAGATTATTCCGAAGTAACAAATGAAAGTCCATTTCCTTACGATGATGTTATCGAGTTAACTATGTCAAATGATGATGACGGATATGCTATTATTCAGCTTGATTTTGCTTTCCCGTTCTTTGGCAAGACATATGACTACATAAATGTTTCAACTAACGGATCCATCTCTTTTGGTGAGAACTTCGAGGATGTCAGAGATGAATCTGACATCAGGGAAACCAAAACTATCGCACCTTACGTTACTGACCTGATGAGCTACCCGGAGGATGGTGAAGGGATCTTTTATTACAAGAATGAAGATTATGTACTTGTAAGATGGATCACATCAATGTTCGATCTGCCTGAAGTTGATCTTGATTTTACTGCCAAACTGCACTCAGACGGAAAAATTGAATTTTTCTATGGAAGCGGTTTTACGACTGGTATTGAATGGGGTGCCGGTATATCGAACGGATCAGTTATCAGTGCTTTAATTTCTGAACTTTCAAACACAGATGATCCTTCGGATATGAAAACTTCTTTTTCAACTGATCCATACC
The DNA here is from genome assembly GCA_016937995.1 of Candidatus Delongbacteria bacterium. Taxonomy (GTDB): domain Bacteria; phylum UBA4055; class UBA4055; order UBA4055; family UBA4055; genus WTAK01. The sequence continues at coordinate 4,946 of JAFGVM010000005.1, read as the reverse complement.
CGTACGGAATTGAAATAAGCAGTAACGGTATTTTCAGCGGTATAATTAACACCGGTGACACAAGCTGGGACCTGATGTTCAGAGTTACTGATGATAAGAATATCTCAGCTTTTAAAGAGCTGGTATTTTCAACTTCAACAGGCATTGATGACAATGGACAGTTTACAGTTGATAATTTACAATTGGAGCAGAACTACCCTAATCCGTTCAATCCTGTAACTACGATAAATTTCTCTGTGATCAATAATGATAAGCTTTCTATGCACATTTATAATATCAAAGGTGAAATAGTAGATACACTCTTTGATAATAAAAAATTCAATTCCGGTAATTATACTATCAACTGGAACTCAGGGAAAGAGCTTTCTTCAGGAATATATTATTACGGTATAGAAACTGAAAGCGGTTTGAAGCAGATGAAAAAAATGACATTGTTGAAATAACATTATATTACTTGACAATAGTGCAGAGCATGTTTATATTTGGCATCGAATTATTCTGTTAGAAGGAGGTGATTAAAACAATGATACACGTAAAAATTAGAGATAACGAACCTTTCGAAAGAGCTTTGAAAAGATTCACTAAGACATTTGAAAAAAGTGGTGTTCTAGCTGAACTTAGAAGAAGAGAAAGATACGATAAACCTACCTGGGTTAACAGAAGAAACAGAATTCAAGCTACAAGAAAACAACAAAAGCTTACAAGAATGAATAACAGAGGATTTTAATCCCGCGTTCTATGATCAAGATATAAGGAAAGAGTGAATTAAATTCACTCTTTTTTTTTTACCTTTGTTTAGTTACATTGTATCTAGAATTGAAAACAGGAAAAATAAATGCATTACATTGATATAATAGTTCTTGTGATAATGGGCATCTTCACTGTCATAGGGTTCAAAAGGGGGTTTATTACAGAGATCTTTCAGATCATTGGTATATTTGCTGCAATTGCCCTGAACACTCCGATCAGCAAATTGATCAACAGTTATACTAAAGATACTTTGGATACACACAATGAACTGATCGGATTTCTGTCAGGAATAATTGCATTTATACTAATTTTTATGGTATTTTTTACTATAGGACGTATTCTGACTAAAACAACAAATTTGATACTTACCTCTATCCCCAACCGTTTGATCGGATCTTTCTTTGGTGGCATAAAAGGTTTTATGGTAGCTACTGTAGTCTTATTACTGATAAGATTGGTTCCTGCCGGAGATGACTTTATTCAAAGAAATGTGACTCCCGATCTCGACACAGATGAACTTATTGAGGGAGGTGTTGAACTTGCTTTAAAAGCTACAAAAGATGATGAGAGTGTTAAAGCAATGAAAGATTCACTTGAAAATCAAAAATGGAATAATTCCCTGAACTATGATAGAACAACTGACAATAATTCTCCCGCATATTCAAGACTTGGATACGGAGCTTATAAGATTTCAACTCTGATGGACCCGTTTATCGGAAGTGTAAAAAAATTACTTACGGAAACTGTTGAAGAAACAAAAGAAAAACTGGATCTGTAAAGACGCAACACTTTGCGTCTCCCTATAGAAACAAGTATAGAGAGGTATACAATGGACAATAATCTATCTTCAAGAATGTCAAAGATAATAAGACTTTCAAAAGAAATTACTCTTAAATTAGGTCAGGATACTGTTTATCCGGGACATCTTATGCTTGGGATATTGCGAGCTAATGAAGGAACAGCTATAAATATATTAAAAAAACTGAGCGTTGATCTTATCGCGCTGCAAAAAGATATTGAGAACGGGATGATAAAAGAAAGAAATATATTAAAATTAGGATTTGTACCTATAAGCCATGAAAGTGACCGTATTTTATCACAGGCTTCGCATGAGTCCCGCGAATTGAACAATATGTATACCGGAAGTGAACATTTACTTCTTGCTTTAACCAAAGCAGTTAATTCATATACTGAGAGGATACTTAGATTTCATGGGGTAAGTTATCAGAAAGTTAAACAAATATTACTTATGGGAGTGAACGGTAAACAGGAATTCAATGAACCTATTGAGGATGAAACCTCTCCTACTCCGTCTATTGATACTTTTTCAGTTGATCTGACAGAGCATGCTAAGAAAGGTTTACTTGATCCGGTTATCGGCAGAGAAAAAGAGATCAGCAGGATCATACAGATACTTTCGAGAAGAAAGAAGAATAATCCCATTTTAATTGGAGAGCCGGGTACAGGAAAAACAGCGATAGTTGAGGGCCTGGCCCTTAGAATTATCAATCGGAACGTTCCTAAATATCTACTGGATAAAAGAGTAGTTTCTCTTGACTTGGGATTATTGATCGCCGGAACTAAATACCGCGGACAATTTGAAGAAAGAATAAAGACTATCCTTAAGGAGATAGAAAATGAGAAGGACCTTATTCTTTTCCTTGATGAGATACATACTATAGTCGGTGCCGGAAGCACTTCAGGATCAATGGATGCCTCAAATATGTTCAAACCCGCTCTCGCAAGAGGAGTTATACAGTGTATCGGTGCCACAACACTGGATGAATACAGAACTACTATTGAAAAGGACGGTGCACTTGAAAGAAGATTCCAGAAAGTATTGGTCGATCCTTCCACCATCCATGAGACCATTGAGATACTGAAAGGTTTGCAACCTAAATATGAAAAACACCACAAAGTAAAATTCTCTGATGAAAGTCTTATTGCTACAGCTGAATTAAGTGACAGGTATATAACCGACAGATTCCTTCCTGACAAAGCAATTGATGTTATGGATGAAGCAGGAGCAAAAAAACATCTGTCTTTAAAAGTACCTACAAAGATCACTGAGCTGGAAAATAAGATAGAAGCTTTGACAAAAGAAAAGAACATGAACATTGAAAAACAGAAATTTGAAAAAGCTGCTGAGTTAAGAGATAAAATTACTCCTCTTAAAGATGATCTGAGATCAGAAATGGAAAAATGGCATAATATTACTTCAAGTAGATTCCTTAATATCTCAGTCGATGATATAACCGACATTATTTCAATGATGACATCCATACCTATCAGCAGACTGGCCGTTTCAGAAAGTAAAAGGCTTCAAAAAATAACCAAAAATATATCTAAAAAGATAATCGATCAGGAAGAAGCGATAGAAGCAGTTGTCCGGAGAGTTAAGAGAGCCAGGGCTGGTTTCAAAGACCCGAACAGACCTATCGGTTCTTTTTTGTTCCTTGGACCTACAGGAGTTGGTAAAACGGAACTTGCAAAAGTATTGGCTGAAGAGATCTTTGAGTCAGATCATTCACTCATCAAGATAGACATGTCGGAATATATGGAAAAATTCAATGTTTCCAGAATGATCGGTTCACCTCCGGGATACGTTGGATACGGTGAAGGCGGCCAGTTGAGTGAAAAAGTAAGAAGGCATCCTTATTCTGTTGTTCTGTTCGATGAAATTGAAAAGGCACATCCTGACGTATTCGGAATGTTGTTACAGGTGCTTGATGAAGGTAATCTTACTGACGGTAACGGAAGGAAAATTGATTTCAGGAACACGATAATAATATTTACTTCAAATGTAGCAAATAAGATTCTCAGTAACTCAAACAATATCGGTTTTGGCTCAAAGACAGGTTATGAGGAAAAACAAAAGAGCATGAAGGAAAACCTTCATAAGAGCATAACCCAGAATTTCAAACCTGAGTTCATTAACAGGATAGATGAAACGATCATATTTAACCATTTATCTGAAAATGCTGTCATGAAAATTATCAACAATCATGTAAATGAATGCAAGATCAAATTAAATTCTATCAATATCGAATTAGAAGTGGCACCTGCAGTTATAAAATATATTATGAAAGAGTATTTTGATATTGATAACGGGGCAAGACCTTTAAAAAGAGCAGTTGAAAATATTATTCAGGACCCAATTGCTGAAAATATTATCTCCGGTAAATTTTCTTATGGAGATACTGTAAAAATATCAATAAAGAACGATGTAGTTCAATATAAAAACCTGAAAGTTGTAAAAAATAAAAAATAATTTGCTATTATATCATTATTTATCCGATCACTGTTATACGCACATTTTCCAAAGGTAGTGTGAATAACCTGTTGACAATCAGATTTTTTTTAAATTTTTGTTAAAATTTTCCTTGACAGGATTTAGTAGCTAAAATGAAGATACTGTTAGTTTTGAAATAGGTAATTTTAATCATCTTAGTGCTTATTCAGGCTGATATACCATAGTTTTGAATAAAAATAATTTTTTGTGATTTCGTTAACATTTTGCAAATATTTTATTACAATTCTCTAACTTATCAAAATTTCATTACTTTTAATTACAATGTGAACTACTATGTGAATAAAGTGTAGATAAATTGGAATTTTCAGCTAAAATATCTTTTCCATTTTTTTGTGTTCGATACCTGCTTCAAAATAGAAATCCCCGTAAGGTTCATAACCAAGTACCGAATAAAAACCCATAGCATGGACCTGGGATCCCAGATATACTCTTTTGATATTGTTCTCTACTGCTATTTCTTCCAGTTTTTTCATTATTTTCTGACCGTAATGAAGTCCTCTGAATTCCTCAAGAACAGCAATTCTTCCAATATGGCCATCTTTTTCCATACGACCTGTGGCAATTGCTTTGTTATCTTTGAGTATTAGAACATGAAAACAATCAGGATCTTTTCCGTCGATCTCGATCTCTGCAGGGACATTTTGACCGATCACAAAGACTGTATGACGAACATTGATAATGGATTCTTTATAATCCTCATATTTAGCCTGAATGATCTTTTCCATGCAGTAAATTAAATCATTAACAAAACCAAAATCAAGATAAATTTATGAATTAAAAGTTAATAATGATGTTTAATATAGTGTCCCCCTGTTTTTAGACACAAAATTTTCTTAAATTGTGTTAAAGAAACAGAGGAGAATCAAAAAATGAACAAAAAGTC
>JAFGVM010000022.1 GCA_016937995.1 Candidatus Delongbacteria bacterium | reverse complement strand
TGACAAATTCGATCTTTTGGCTCTTTTGATAAAAGATTATGAAGATGTTCATTATAAGATAGATCTGCCTGATCCTGTCGAAGCGATAAAATTCAGAATGGAACAAATGGGATTAAAGAATAAAGATCTTATTGAAATTATAGGTTCAAAAAGTAAAGTATCTGAAGTATTGAATAAAAAAATAAATTTAAGTTTAAATATGATAAAAAAACTTCATTCTATATTGGGTATACCTGCAGAAGTACTGATACAAAGTACAGATTCTTACAAGACCATGCATGATGATTTGGTAGCCGTAGGAGAAAAAAAAGGAAAATATGGAAAAAATAGAGATAAGTGATAAGTGATAAGTAGGGGCACAATAACTTGTGCCCGGAAGGGAATAAGGGTTCAAAATGTTGAACCCGTACGGGATTGAGAATTCTGAAATTAGAAATTAAAAGAGCCAATTATGACAACACAACCAGAAGCCATACTTGAAAACAACCTTATAGATCAACTTGTTGGTTTAAATTACGAGCGAGTTTTGATCCATGACGAGGATTCTCTTCTTTCAAACCTGAAAGTCCAGCTTGGTGCTTTCAACAATACTGTTTTCTCAGACAGAGAATTCAATGCTATCCTGAACCACCTCGAAAAAGGTAATATATTCCAGAAATCAAAGACTTTACGTGACAGGTTTTATCTCACAAGAGATGATGGTGACAGCTTCTATGTCCGGTTCTTTAACAATGACGAATGGAATGAAAACATATTCCAGGTAACAAATCAGGTAACTCAGGTAGGAACTTACAAGAACAGATACGATGTTACAATTCTCATAAACGGTCTTCCACTGGTTCAGATCGAACTAAAAAGACGTGGACTGGAGCTAAAAGAAGCTTTCAATCAGATCAACCGCTATCAATTACATTCATTCTGGACAAACAGAGGACTCTTCAACTTCGTACAAATGTTCGTAATATCCAACGAAGTAGATACAAAATATTATGCCAACAACAGACAGTTGGACTTCATGCAGACTTTCTTCTGGGCAGATAAAGACAACAGAAATATAACCGACCTAACAAAATTCACCGATGCATTCCTAAATACCAACCATCTCGGAAAGATGATATCCCACTACATAGTACACAACGAAACATTCGGTAAGCTGATGATCCTCAGACCGTATCAGTATTATGCAGTGGAATCAATAATTGAGCAGGTGCAGGAAAATAAGGATAACGGATACATATGGCATACAACAGGTTCAGGTAAGACACTTACATCATTCAAGGCAAGTCAGATCATAATGAATTTCCCAACCGTAAAGAAGGTGGTATTTGTAGTTGACAGGAAGGATCTTGATTATCAGACAATGAACGAGTTCAATAATTTTAAGAAAGACAGTGTAGATACTACAGAAAATACCAAAGGTCTCCTTGATCAATTAAAGGATGATACAAAGCTCATTGTTACTACCATTCAGAAACTCAACAATGCTATAAAAGATGTTTACAGTAGGCAGATATGGCATCTTAGAGACGAACGGGTGGTGTTTATCTTTGATGAATGTCACAGAAGCCAGTTCGGAGAGACACATAAGCGGATAACGAAATTTTTCAATGCGGCACAGCTATTCGGATTCACAGGAACTCCTATCTTTGCAGAAAATTCATTCAAGACCGATCTTGGTAAAAGAACCACAAAGGATTTATTCGGGGAATGTCTTCACAAATATGTAATAACCGATGCGATCCGTGATCAGAATGTACTCAAATTCAACATCGAATACATAGGCAGATACAGGCAGAAAGGAAATACTTTCATTGATATAGAAGTTGAAGATATAGATACCAGAGAAATTTTAGATTCATCTGAAAGACTTGAAAAGATAGCTGACCATATCATAAAGTATCATGATGAAAAAACTCACAGACGGGAATTTTCATCCATTTTCGCAATCAGTGGAATAGATAATTTGATAAAATATTATGAGATATTCAAAGCCAAAAAGGATGCAGGTGAGCATGATCTGAGGATTGGTGCGATATTTACCTACGGTGCGAATGATGAGATACAAGGAGTAGCAGATTTACTTCCGGAGGAGGAAGACTATCTTCTGGCAGCTGAAACGAAACCAATGTATAACGAGAAGCACAATAGAGAAAAGCTTGATGATATAATTTCAGATTATAACGAAATGTACGGTACAAATTATTCTACACAAGATGGCAAACTGTATGAAAACTATTTCAAAGATATAAGTAAAAGGCTGAAGGAGAGAGAAAAACCAACATTCAATGATGCTAAAGACAGGCTGGATATCCTGCTTGTAGTAAATATGTTCCTAACTGGATTTGATGCAAAGAAGGTCAATACACTCTATGTTGATAAGAATTTAAGATATCACGGTATAATTCAGGCATTTTCAAGGACGAACAGAATATATAACAAGAAAAAATCTCAGGGAAATATCCTCTGTTTCAGGAACTTGAAACATGTAGTAGATGATGCTATAACGCTATTCTCAAACAAAGAAGCTATTGAAGATATAATAATACCGCCTTACGAAGCTATATTAAGAAAATTCAGTCAGGCTTTCTCAGAGCTTCTAACCGTTGCACCTACAGTTGACAGTGTGAACGATCTGATTACCGAAGAAGATGAAATGAAATTCATCAAAATATTCCGTGAACTGATAAGACTGATCAATGTATTAAAGTCCTATGTAGATTTCAGCTGGAAAGATCTACCAATGTCCGAGCAGAGTTTTGCAGACTACAGAAGCAAATACCTTGACCTGTATGACAAAGTAAAAAATGACAAAACAAAAGATAAGTCGTCAATACTAAATGATATAGATTTTGAAGTCGAACTACTTCACAGAGATGTTGTCAATGTAGCATACATTATAAAGCTTATCGGAAAGATGAAGCAGGATAAGAAAACTGACCCTGATGCACTAAAGAAATTCATATACGACAAACTTGCAGGTGAAGTTGAACTAAGAAGCAAAAGAGAACTGATAGAAAAGTTTATAGAAGAAAATCTACCGCTAATTGATGATATAGATTCCATAGAAGATGAATTCGAAAAATTCTGGAGTGAAGAAAAAAGACTGGCACTGAAAGATATATGCGAAGAAGAAAACCTGGATCAAAAGCAGTTCGCAGCACTTATAGATGCATATATATTCAATTCTCAGGAACCGCTAAGAGATGATGTCTTCAAATGCCTGGACCAACGACCAAGTGTCCTGCAAGCCAGAGAAATAGGGGACAGGATCATTGAAAGAATGAAGGAGTTTATAGAAACATTCGTTCAGGGAATGGTTGCGTAGTAGCAATTTACAGTTGGCAGACCTAACCTATAAATAGCGATCCACATGAAATGACCACTGTCCACTAAAATAGGGTAGAGGTTCTACCCTATTTTGCATTAATCGCTATAGTTGAACAGATAAGTTTTCTTAGTACTGTCGTTTTCAGCCATTGAAGGAAAGATCGATACTGTGAACATTTTAACTTTCCCGCCAGTTTTAATGAACATCATTCTGTTTTCATCACCACCGATAGACTTATTCCAACCATCAGGGATCAATTTAGCCTCTAATTCAGCTTTATAGAATGATTTTAAGCTGTCTTCTGCAGCTTTATGGTCTGCAAATGGAGTTCCTTCTCCAACCGGTATAGTGTACTCAATCACTTCATTTCCATAAAAATCTGATTTTTTAAGTTCTTTTAGCTCAGAATTTTCGAATATTGTTATACCAAGTGAAGTGATCACTTTCTCATAACCTTCCTGAGTTTTAAGATCGATCTCATCTTTAACTACCTTCTTAGTTTCGAGTGTCTGTTCGGAAGAAGCTTCTTTCTTACTACCACAGTTGAATAAGGTGAAAGAGAGTAGTGAAATAGTCAATACCAATACAATTCTTCTGAATTTCATAAAATACTCCATATTTGTTTTAATTTTCAATTTAGATAAAAAGTATAATTTTTTTCAAACAAATGCAATCAATGAAATATTTTTAAATTTAAATACATTATGTTGAAGATATTGCATTTCGTTAAAATAGAAGGGTTTAAAAAAATGAAAATGCACCTTAAACTATATAAATCAAGTAATAAAAGTAATATGCAGAATTAAATTATTAAAACAGGGCAGAACTGCAAATCTTTCCTTTCATATATACGATTAGTTTACATAATATATATTATGCGACATTGTGCCGGTTTGAAGGTTTTGGGTATGTTTTGAAGTATTTGTTCTGTATGTGTAATAATGTTTGTACTATGGAATTTTACTAACATTCATATTGTTATAACGTGTGAATAACGTGTGAAATGTAAATTGGATCTGTGAATTAAAGAAAAAATATGTGGAGAAAAAATTAAATGCTTTCTTAGAGATCCTTAACTTCCCTATTTTAACGAAATGGAATTTTTTACTGGTAAATATGTTGACAAACTAAAAATTGCATAAAAAAAGACGCTCTGGTTGAGCGTCTCTGCGATTATGTTTATGTAATAGATATTAATCTACTGTAATACTTTTAGATACATTCTTAGGAACATCCGGGTGAACGCCATGTAACGGTACATGAAGTTTATTAAGATATTTCATCTTTTTAACACTCATTTTAAAAGCCAGAAGCTGTAAAACGACCATACTGGAGAATGTTGAAAGCAAAGTATCATCGGTCTTAGGTAACTTTACATAAATGAACTCATAATGCTTATCACCTGATGGAATTGACCTTGCATTGTTAATAAGATCATCATTATCTTCAGCGATCAGGTATGTATTTGCACCTCTGATCTTATGAGTATTTATCTGAGAGATGGTCAGATTAACATCCCTTGTATCAGGTCCTGTTAAGAATATCAAAGGATAGTTTGTATCAAAAGAGTCAACAAGTTTGAATTTTTCAGTGACTTCATTGAATATCTGATTTGCTTTCGGAGAAATGTTAAATGGTTTAACCGGTTCGATCATATAGCTGCTGATATCTGCTAAAAGGTTTGCAGTATCTTTCTCATTCAATTTAGCTTCCTGAGCCTTTTTAAGAGCATATTTATTCATTGTTTTATTGTATTTAACGAATTTCTCAATATCTCTTGTTCCAAAGATAGTATTGAAGCCTAAAATAGTATTTGGACCATGCTTAAATTCAGATCCTTCAATACCCTGAGTATGGTTTAGAACAGTTTCTCTGATCTTTAACGAACCTTCTTCGGCAACAGAACTGACCTTGGTAGCAAGGATATGGATACTTGGTTCCATATATAATGAATCTGCCATCTTATCAACCTGGGATTCTGTGGTTCTTATGGTCTCATCGATCAGATCAGGAATATATTGAAGGTTTTCTTTCATTCTGTCAAGCTTTTCCTTCATTGATCTGTTCAGCTTTTTATCCTCGATCTCGTCAAGGCGCTTCTCACCCACTTTTATAGCCAGGTAATAGAATAATAATACCTGATTCATATAACTTTTTGTAGCCGGAACAGCTATTTCAGGACCACACTTGATAGGAAGATAGAAATCACACTTCTCCTGAGCCAAAGTAGAATTCTCATTGTTTATTATAGTAATCTTCTTAACTTTGATTCCACTGTCATCAATATCATTGAAAATATCTATAAGATCTTTTGTCTCACCACTCTGACTTACACCGAGAAGAACATCATTTTCTCTGATAGAATTTGAATACTGACCTCTGAAGTTACCTGGTAAAATAGGTGCTATCTTAATTCCTGCTATTTCATTGAAGAATAAAGCTGCGGTCTTTGTTGCATTATAGGATGTTCCGCATGAGATAGTATATATCGTAGAATGATTTTTCCAGGCATCAAATATAATGCTTGAGAAAAGATCAACGTGTTCATGGAATTTCTTTAATTCCCTCAGCTCTGCACCTATATCAAGTACTTTAGCCGCAAGTATATTATCTTTCTTATATTCTACACCTTCAATGATATCCAGAAATACATTTGAGTATCTTGAATAGAATTCATACTTGATAAAATCTTTCTTCTTCACGGCTGTATTCAACTCAGGTAAAGTTTCGGCTATATCATCCGCTATTTTCTGGAAATCCTTACTATCTTTGAATTTAGAAAATATTTCTCTCTGTTCTTTCAAAGACTCGGTCCTGTAGATCGCTTTTGAAATATCAAGTACATTTGATTTCAACTTATTGTTCCTCAGCAAAGCATCAAGATCGTTCGTCGTTTTACTTCCTTTATTAAAGAAAGTAATCAAATTCTTTGAGCTTTCAACCTGATTGTAGATCTCCTGATGCATAAAGAAATGAAATTGAGGATGTAATTCTGTATCTTCAGCTCTCAATTTACTTCTTGTAATGTCTATCTGAATTTTATCGCCTTTCTTTCTTTCAATAACCGAACCGTCTTTTTGCTTTATTTTCATATCCTTATATGAATAAACCTGATATTCACTACTGTCATACTCTATAAAATTACCTTCTCTCAGATTGATTAGATCTTTCGTGAACTTTAAAACAGCCGTAAGATCTGAAGAAAGAAGTATAAAATCGTTACCGTCGATTTGACCTTTTCCTGCATATAGACTGCTTCCGGCTTTAATAGCATAAGATTTCTCAGTCACAGGATCAACAATTACTGCAGCAAAAGATCCTACAGCCTTTTCAGTTGCATCAAGAATTGCATTTACCATGGCCTGTCTTCTGATATCATGATCATTATGTTTGCTGTCAGGATATTTTTCAAGATGCATATCAAAATAATGTTCCACAGTATGGACGAGCATTTCACCATCATTATCACTAACGATCCGGTGACCTTCTTTTGAAAGGAAAGATTTTAAAAAATGTGTATTTGTAATATTACCGTTATGAGCTCCGTATATGTGCTTTTTACATTTTACTATGTGTGGTTGAGCATTCTCCTGCGTTACTGCTCCGAATGTAGCCCATCTTACCTGGCCGCAGAAAATTTTTCCCTCCATATCTGTTATACCGAGTGTTCTAACCAGTTCAGACGGGGCACCAACATCTTTCTTGAGAGTAATATTGCCTTTGTCATCCTGTATAGCAGCTCCTGTCGAATCGTATCCACGGTACTCTAAGCTTTTCAATAATTGAGAAGCGTATTTACCCATATTTACGTCATATTTTGCAAAAGATAATCCAAGAACACCACAACCTAATGCAGGGACAGGTATCTTAATGGTAAATTTTCCTTTGTTCTTTATCTTTTCAGCCAGTTTTCTAAATTCCATATCTGCAGGTCTCCCCTTCTAATAAGTAAGCTTTTTCATTAAAGTGATGAAAATATCAATATTTTTCCAAATAATCAAGGATTTATAACCTTCTATCATTCCTGGTTTATACTTTTAAACAAAATATGTGTTCGATCGTTTCGCTTCGGGCGTTATAAATAATGCCTCAACATTACCTGATAATTAAATTTGCACTGGGACTGTTTATAGCTCTATAGTAAAATCAAAATATTGAATATATTTAGAATTAAACAAAAATAGTAAACTAAATTCGAAATATTCTATAAAAGCTTTAATAGACGTGCTATATTGAGTAAAATAGAATTGGATTTTGAAATATTGAAATATGGTTTCTGTACGGCTCCGAAACCTTTAAAGAATTTTTCGATTGGTTCTATCATACTTCCTTCAAAATCAAACTTGTCAACAACAGTTGATGCAAACTGGATAGCTTCCCATAATAAAAAACTCGTAGCACCACTGCTTCTGAACTCAGGATCGCTTCCGCTCATAAGATAATAGGCACTGTTCTTATCCCATACAACATAAATTGCTGAATGAACATTTCCTTCATTATCAACAGCAAAAGTGATCCTTCTGGAATCATTTGCCTTATGAATATTGTCCATTCTTCTCAGGTATTCATAAGAGTAACTCATATCTATTCCCTGCCGGTTGAACGTACTGGAGTTAAGTTCATAGAATTTCTGCAGGTTATCTGTTGGAGTGATCGTAACTATCTTCTCAGCTTTCTTTATGTCAGTTCTGATATTGCTTTGAAAATTATCGTAAACATTTTCAAGGTTTTTAATATTCTCTATCACGTATGTATATCTTGTTGTCTGTTTGTAACCCTTCCAGTAGAATGGCAGCCAATTATCGATGGAGTAATGAAAATTAATATCCATCATGTCAAAGCTAGGAAGTTTTTCAATAATTTCATTGAAAATTTTCTTTTCATAGCTGAGTTTAGCTGCGTACTTCATATTTTCAGGATATCTTATCCACGGACCTGAAAACTGTGTAAGTTTAGGTTGAACAATGAAATTAAAGCCATGTATTTTTGCTTTAAAGAATGGAAATACAGCTATGATATTATTGTCTTTCTCTATCAAAATAATATCCCATTCAGATGGATCAGTAACCGAATCCAGCCACCAGTCTCTGAAAAATATCGGTAACTCTTTCTCTTCTTCACAGAAAAGTCTGTATTTTAATTTATCATCCATGCGGGACCTAAAATTTTGATTTAATTTGTTTTAACTAATGTATCCCATAGAAGTTTGATTTTCAAGTAATTATTTTGAAAAAAGTGTGACATATTTTGCCAACTGCCTCGTTGACTATGTTAGATTAATTATATATATTTATTTCTTTGGAAGTAATTGCTCATTAACTACTAGAGTGTAGGTATGATAAAAAGAACGACAATATTTTTTTTGGTACTGACGATAAATATGATCATGGCAAAACAGGCCACGATTGTGTTCAGTGGAAGTAATAACGGATATTATAGAGATTGCGGTTGACCTATAGAAAGACTCGGCGGTCTTGCTGAGAGAAAAACTTTATTTGACAGTCTGAAGACTGAACAGCCTAATATGATATTCGTGGATACAGGAGATATACTTAATCAGTTCGGTTCGAACAGTGACGATGATATTGTGGCTGAAATTTATCCCAACTTAGGCTATGATGCGATTTGTCCCGGAGATCAGGAATTCATAAATGGAATGAATTTCTATAAAAATAAACTTAGCAGTAAACTTCCTTTTGTTTCTACAAATCTGAGCTTCATGAATAAAGATCTTAAGATGGATGAATATAAAATAATCACACTTGATAACGGGATCAAAATAGGTGTTACAGGAGTAAATTTCAATACCGGATTCAGATATTTAATTAAAACAGAGACTATCGCTGATGGAGATATAATCGTCGATAAAGCTTTTGATAAATTAAGAAATACTCTCGATAAATTGAGAAAAGAGAGTGATATTGTGGTCATTCTAGCTCATCTGAACAGGGAAGGAATTGTAAAAACATTGGATCACGTTGAAGGATATGACCTGTTGATCGGTGGTCATAATGACTATGAATTCTACTATCCGAGACTTGTTGATACAAAAGTTTACGTTCAGAACGGAAGTGATGGTGAAAAAGTAGGCAAGGTGGTATTTGATGTGGATAAGACCGGAAAAAAGAAATTTGTTTCATATGAATTGATAAAAGTTCTCGGTGCAAAATATATCAGAGAAGAAAATATTGAAAAATTGATCAGGGAGCTGGAATAGAATTGAAAAGAAGTAAAATTATCTTAAATCTATTAGCACTGATCTTCATGATGGTTACTTTCGGCTTTATATTACTGGATTTAATGGTAATAAACAAAGTCGTGATAGACGAAAGACCTTCTTTCATGTTCGAAATACCAAAGAATTCCACAATAAACAACATAGCCGGTATCCTTAGGCAGAACGATATAGATATTTCTGATTTTGATCTGAAGTTCGTTGCAAAATGGTTCGGTCTGGACAGTAAGTTAAGATATGGAAGATTCTATATACCCGAGAATACTGAATTTACAGTGAAGCAGCTTGCAATCTTTCTTACCAGGAGAGGTATTTTGACCAGGAACGTCACTATCCCGGAAGGATATAGAATAAGTGAGATAGCAGGAGTACTAAAAAAAACGATGAATATTGACTCTGCAACTTTTGTTTCTCTGACCAAGAACAAAGACCTCTTGGAACAATACAATATAAAAGCAAGAGATCTTGAAGGCTACCTCTACCCCGAGACATATAATTTCAATGAAAATGACAGTCCGGAAGAGATAATAAGAAGAATGGTGGATAATACATTCAGTAAGCTTGATCCTATTATGGATGATATTTCAAAAAGTAAATTTTCACTGCATGAAATAATAACCCTTGCATCAATAATTCAGGGTGAGGTCATGGACTCATCTGAAGTCTACGATATTAGTGCTGTGTATAACAACAGGCTAAAAAAAGGTATGCTGCTACAGGCTGATCCCACAGTTCAGTATATCCTGGATAAGCCCACAAGACTCAGAGAAAGACATATCAAAATTGACGATCCATACAATACTTACATGTATAAAGGTCTGCCCCCCGGACCGATAAATAATCCCTCTTACGCATGTATTAAAGCAGCTCTGAGTCCTTCCGACAAACCGTATATATATATGGTCGCCAGAGGTGACGGAGGACATTATTTCAATTCGACACTGGACGGTCATATAAATGACAAGAAAAAATTTGATAAATATAGAAGAGAAATCTGGAGGAAAAACAGATGAAAAAATTAACAGGTGTATTACTGGTAATTGCTTTGGCTTTGTTTGTTTCTTGTGCAAAAAATGAGAAACCTAATTCAACAACTGAGAATGTGGACGTTCAGAATCACAAGATCACAGCGCAAGGCTGGGGTGAAACTGAGGAAAAAGCACTTCAGGATGCAAGAGATGATGCTTTAAGACAATTCGGTTTCAAAGTAGTGGAGAAAGATGGGAAACCTGAATTGATACCTGCAGGTAAGATCCTGAAACATACTGTTCTTAGTTCATCTTCAGAAAAGATCGAGAACGATGAGATGTGGTGGGATGTAGAGATCGAAGCTGAAGTGACGAACATATAGAAGCAATTGAGAATTGAGAATTGAGAATTAAGAATTGAGAATAACTTTAAATTCCAAACAGCAGGAAGCTGTCGAACATTTAGACGGACCTTTGCTTATTATAGCAGGTGCAGGAAGCGGTAAGACCAGAGTTCTTGTTGAACGAATAGCAAATATCATCCTTTCAAAAAAAGCAGATCCCGGAGAGATCGTGGCTGTTACTTTTACAAATAAGGCTGCAAAAGAACTTAAGACCAGGATAATTCAAAGGGTTGGAGATTTTGGGAAAATGACCATTGCAGGTACTTTTCATTCGATCTGTGCGGGAATATTGAGAAAATATGCTGAAAGGCTTGGTTATACTTCAAACTTTGTGATCTACGATTCTGATGATTCTTATAAGGTCGTTAAGAATATCATTACTCAGCAGAATATTGACTCATCGGCATTCCCGTACAAAAAGATCGCTCATATGATCTCTAATTTTAAGAACAAACTTATATATCCGGAAGAATACAACCCTGATTCTGATGTA
This sequence comes from Candidatus Delongbacteria bacterium, assembly GCA_016937995.1. Classification (GTDB taxonomy): domain Bacteria; phylum UBA4055; class UBA4055; order UBA4055; family UBA4055; genus WTAK01. Next base: position 26,442 of record JAFGVM010000022.1, on the reverse strand, counting down.
AATTTTCATTCAAAGATAAAAGACATCTACAAAGGATATCAGGATGAACTGGCTAAGTGTAATGCTTTCGACTTTGATGATCTGATCTGTATGACAATAAAATTGTTCAGAGAAAATCAGGACCTTTTGTTCGAATTTCAAAATAAGATAAAGTATATCTGTGTTGATGAATATCAGGATACGAACTTTGTTCAGGACCTTCTGGTAAAAATGCTCAGTGGAATTTATGAAAATATCTGTGTCGTCGGAGATGAAGATCAATCTATCTACAGCTGGAGAGGTGCTGATATAACTAATATCCTGAACTTTAAGCAGAAATTTAAAAAGTGTAAGGTCGTACAACTTGAGGAAAATTACCGCAGTACTACAAATATTCTCAATATAGCGAATGTTGTCATATCAGAGAACACACAGAGATTAGGTAAAAAATTATTTACCAATGCTGATACAGGTGATAAGGCAGTAATGATATCTTCTGATTCGGATATAGAAGAAAGTACAAAGGTCATTGATATTATCACTGAACTGATCGGCAACGGTTCCAAACTTGAAGATATATGTATCCTTTACAGAACTAACTCGCAAAGTAGATTACCTGAGGAGAATCTGCGTAAGAAGGGTCTTCCCTACGTTATCGTTGGTGGAGTGAAGTTCTATGAAAGAAAAGAGATCAAGGACATTACAGCATATCTTAAGCTGCTTTTAAATCCAAAAGACAATGTTGCTTTTGAACGTATCGTCAACTTCCCACCGAGAGGTATCGGAAAAACGACTCTGGAAAAGGTTCGGCATCATGCTTTCACCAACGAAATGACCTACTTTGATGCACTCAGGGATAATAAGAACATTTCTGATCTCACTGAAAATTCAAGACATAAGATAAACAGATTTTTAGAGCTTTATAATAAGGGTATTGAAAACCTTTCAAGGATGGATGCTGAAGAACTGTGTGAATTCGTACTCATTGAATCGGGATTAAAAGCATATTATAATCTTGAAGCAGAGAAGAACGATTCAGATAAAAAGATAGACAACCTTTATGAATTTTTAGCAAGTATTTCTGAATTTACGGCTAATGAAGAAAACAATACTCTCAGAGATTTCCTTGAATCGGTATCACTGCTGGCTGATATTGATTCATATAACGACAGTGAAAGCAATATAACACTGATGACGGTACATTCAGCCAAGGGCCTGGAGTTCGAGAATGTGATCATTATAGGAATGAATGACGGGCTCTTCCCTATTGTCAGAGATGATACTTCGGATAAGATCGAAGAAGAAAGAAGATTATTCTATGTTGCTGTTACCAGAGCGAAGAAGAAGCTATATTTTTCTACGTATAAGTTCAGGAAAAGATACTACGGGGATTTTAACGGGTATATACCTTCAAGATTTTTGAAGAATCTGCCTGAAGATTCTGTTGATATGAAAGATTACAACTATATTGACAGGTCAAATCTTGACTATGAAAGAAAAAGTAAGTACGAAAATACATATAAAACACTTCAGATAGATCAATTCAATGAAAGAGATCTTGTGGTCTCAAATCAGTTCGGGGAAGGTATTATATTGATGATCGAAGGAGAAGGAGCTAAGCAGACATTGACCGTCGATTTCGATGAATACGGGATAAAAAAGCTGCTGACGAAATACGCTGGATTAAAATTAATGGAGAATCAATAATGTTCTTTAAAAAGAAGCTGACTGAATTCGACATATATAAGAAAGTATTGCAATATGCAGTTCTTAATGATGGGATTATATCAAGTAAAGCATTTGGCAAGATATATAAAGATATAAAACTTGTAAAAAGCATATTAAACGAACTATACAGAGAAAATGCGATATCGATTTTCGTGGTTGAAGCTGGTAGATCAAATTATGTATTCCATTCATTTCCAGAAAGTTACAGACCTGTTGATATCATCGATGTTGACGAATTAAAAGAGATCGTACTCCAGCTGGCTGAAAATGATGACGACGGGCAGGTATTTCTGTCCGACATTCTCTTCGAAGTAGATCTTGAGGTAACTGAAGTAGTTGAAATGATGAAGGAAATATGTGATAATGAAGAATGTACTTTGTTCATATCACCGGGTAACATCAAGTATTATATGATAAAACAAATTGAGAATTAAAAAATTGTTAATGGAGAATTAATCTCTGATGAAATTATTGGTATTAGGCAGTAGCGGTGGAGCACCTACAAAGAATCGTAATTGCACATCTTTCATAATAAAACTGGAGAGTTACGGTATTATGCTCGATTGCTCTGAAAATACTCAAAGACAGCTACAGATAGCCGGATATAAATTAAGCAAGATAAGATACATATTCATTTCTCACCTTCACTTTGACCATATTGCAGGGCTTATCCCGATGCTTTCAACCAAAAGCATGTTCGGAATAGAAGGAAAAGTAACTATTGTGGGGCCAATTGGTATTAAAGAATTTATCGAAATGAACCTGAAATTTGTAGGAACAGAATTCTCATTTGAAACTGAGATCATTGAAATAGATGACGAAAACGAACATATCTTTGAAGATTTTAAGATAAATACGTATCTGCTTAAGCACAGACTGGATTGCTTTGGCTACAGAATAACTTTCAATGACAAACTTGGAAATATCATCAAAGAGAAACTTGAGGGCTACGGGCTGACTGAAGGCCCGGTATGTGGTCTATTGAGGAAAGGTGAAGCGGTTACTCTGGAGAATGGTGATAAAATAGCTTTGAAAGACGTAGCATCTGAACCTGTTAAAGGTAAAACGATCGCCTATATCGGTGATACTTATCTGTCGAAAGGAATATATAAAACCGCTGATAATGCTGACTTTATGATAATAGAATCGACATTTCAGAAAGAGCATGAGGAAAGAGCAAAAGACAGAACTCATTTAACATCGTATATGGCAGGAAATGTAGCTCATAGAGCAAATGTGAAGAAGATAATGCTGTACCACTTCAGTGCAGCTTATCCTTATTCAGAGAAGTTCAGAACAGAAGCGGCAGAAAAATTCGATGGAGAGATATATCTGGCTGAAGATTTCATGGAAATAATGATATAGTGAAGTGTGAACAGTCCACTTTCCCATGGGATATAACATTGGTAACCACTGGTTTTAACGTGTGGAGTAACAGTAATGACGCAACACTTTGCGTCTCTTATTAAAGGAGAAAAAAATGCAGGAGTATAAAAAGGAATTCATTAAGTTCCTTATCGATAACAAATCACTTAAATTCGGTGAATTTACCTTGAAATCAGGTAGATTATCACCTTACTTTTTGAATACAGGAATGCTATACAGCGGAGAGGCAGTAGCTAAACTCGGTAAATTCTATGCACAGGCTATAATCGACAATGTAAAAGATGATTATAATGTGATCTTCGGTCCTGCTTACAAAGGGATCCCGTTGGCTGTATCATGCGCCGGAGCATTATACAGTGAATTCTCACTGAGTAAAGACTATTCTTTCAACAGGAAAGAAGCCAAAGGTCACGGAGATATAGGTATGCTTGTTGGTAAGCAACTTGAATCTGCTGACAAACTCGTTCTTATTGATGATGTTATCACTGCAGGTACAGCAATTAGAGAATCAATCGATATCTTAAAATCAGTCGGTGGTCCTAAAATAGTAGCTGTAGTGGTCTCGGTGGACAGAATGGAAAAAGGTAAGGGTGAAAAGTCAGCTATTCAGGAACTTAGAGAGATCTTAGGCATAGACTTCTACCCTATAGTATCTATTGTTGAAATAATTGAGTATCTTGAGGAGAATAAAGACCTGATCTCTGAAGAGCTTCTGGGTAAAATGTACAAATACAGAGAAGAGTACGGAGTGTCGTAAAGCACGAGGTCGACATGGTAAGGATTGCAGGAATGCATTCTACATCGTAAGTAACAAAAAAAAGGAAGTAACCACGAATGACAAAAAATAAAAGAAAGTACAAGCTCTATTTTTACCTTGCGAACTACAACGAACTGAAAGATATGTATAAAAAAGATATTGATATTTTGTTCGATAACATAAAGACATTATTGACTGTAAAGCTTGAAGAGCTTGATGTAAAGATCCTTTCTCATGATCACAGATCGGTCTTAATTGACAATCCCAGAGTTAAAGATTTTAGAACAATATATGACCTGGCTTTAAAAACGAACACTATACACGAAAGAATAGACGAATTACTAAAAGAGCAGAAAGTTACAATGATCTTCAAAATTGCTATACTTCAGGAAGATGAGATCGATAAAAGACATTCTTTTAAAAAAAGCTATTCCGCTGTGGAATTGAATGAGCTTCCGTATATAATTTTATCAGAAAAGACAGCTATATCTGTGATTGAGAATTATAATATTAACAGATCCGCATTGTCAGGTATCTGGTATACTGACGGAAAAGAGATCAGTCAAAGCGAAAAATTAAGGAAAATTTATTTGAACCGTGATGAGGAAGATGACATTCTGGCTTTTATTGATAACTCAAAGGAAAAAATTTTATTGGTCACAGGAGAGATAGGTTCGGGTAAATCCCAGATAATAAAAGAGATCAGCAGTACTTATGATGGAAATAATTTTCTTATCTCTCTGAACGAGAAAAAACACTCTGTCAGAGAATTCAGACTTATAATAGAGATCATGGACAGTTTATTGTTCGGTATTACAAAAGAAGCCGGTAATGTTGATAAGATAAATAAATATATAAACTCTTCCTCACTGCCTTTGCTGAATAAGAATAATCTTACTTTCTTTATCAATAAATATCACGGAGACATTGATCATTCATTACATAAGCTCGATCATGTAACAGTTGTTGCAAATCTTAAACAGGCACTGAAAGACAGCATTAAATTAAATATCTCTTACTATAATAGACCTGTCTGTATAATTATCGACAATTTTCAGTACTTGACCGGTTCCTGTGAAGAGATTTTTTATGAAGTAGCAATAAAATCACCAAAGGTAAAATTCGTCTTTGTTTCAAACGATAAAGATATTCTGAAAGACAAAAAATTTGACTATCATACAATAGAAGTTTCTGATCTTGATAAAAATATGATATCAAGGTCTATGAAACTGATGTTCCCACATAAAATAATACCAAAAAAGACCGTTGACCTTTTCTTTGAAGTAACAGGAGGTAATTTTTATATTTTGAAGGAATATGCTCAGTATTTACTGAATAAAGGAATACTGGATATTCAGGACAAAGTTGTTAAACTTAAGGATTTTGAGAAAGATAATATTCCTGATAATCTTTTTGATATTTTTGAAAGCAAACTGAACTCATTGAGTGTTAATGCCAATAACATTTTCAAGATCATCACCATACTGGGCGATGAGTTCTACTACAGTGACCTGGATTCATTGCTGCACAATATCAATTACCCAATGGATGAAAAAGAAGCACTTACCGAGTTGCTTGATAAAGGTCTGATAGATAATGAAAACAATTATTTCAAGATAGTTGAATTATCTATTGTTGAAGCTGTTTATCAATCGATTAACCCTAAAAACAAGAAACTGCTCCATAATCTGCTGGGTGAAATATTTGAACAAAAAGGTATTGAAGATTTTTCATTCAAAATATTCTATCACTACTACAGAGCTAAAAACTGGGATAAATTATTTACGATAATCATTGATCTCCTTGAAAGTTCACACTATCAGCTGAATTTTAATGCACTCGAAAATATGATTGATATTAATGACAGGATCCTTTACAACAAAGCTGTAAAAGATGATAAGTTCCCTATCGAACTCTGGTGTAAAAATATGCTATACTCAACTTATCTTGTCAGCAGGACTAATATAAAAGATTATATTATAAAATATGAAAAAGTGGCAACAAAGCTGCTTGAGAAGGAAAAGAAGGAATGTTATCTGAACATGAATTATCTGCTTGGAACATTGTATCTGAGAAACAATAATCTTAAAAAGCTGGAAAATATTTGCGATATCTCAATAAAAGAAGCTGTAGAGATCAAATCTCTGGAGTCTCAGGCTAATTTTCATAATCTTAGGACTAAGCTGTATTTTGATCAGAACAAAATAGAAGATGGTATCAAAGAACTGGAAATTGCTACAAAACTTTATGACTCTATTGGTTATAATAGTGAAAATGATCTACTTCTTGAGAACAGAGCAAATTCAGCATACTTTGATAATTCTTTCAGAACTGCAATGGACCTTTACAAAGAATTAGGTGAGAAATATTACGCAAAACATGATTATTCAAAAATATATGACATCACTGAAAAAGCTGCAATAATATCACTGAAGATCAAGGATTATAAACAGGCTGAGGACTATACAAAACAACTTGTATCTTTCTATAAAGATTCTGAGAATACGGATAAATTTTATGAATATTCATTGAACTTGGGGATAATCCACAGTAACCAGAACAGATTTTTACAGGCAATTGCTGCGATGGATTCCATTATTGCCGGACTGGTAGTGAACAAGAACAATAAACTTCTGCTGAAAGCGTATATAACTCTTGGTACGGTCTATCAGTATTACGATGAGTATGATTTCGCTGAAAAGACCTTTGTGAAAGCTTTAAAATTATCGAAAAAGGTAAAATCGTTAAATTCTATAGAATCCAACTATAGACTTGGTGTATTGCTTTTATTCTCAAATAACTGTAAATCCGCCAAAGAGTATTTCGATAAGAATAAAGCAGTGAGGTCAGAAGATCCTTTGAAAAAATTAAGTTCAATTGGTTCTGATATTGCAAATTTGGGATTAGTCAGATATTCACCGGATAATTATGATAAGTTGATATTGAATCTGGAAGATAATTCAATAAAGTATGATACCGAGATAATTTTCGAACTTTACCTGGCTTTATTGAAAACTCTTTCCGAGATGAAAAATATGATAAAAGTAAAGGAAGTTGTTAAAAAAGCAGCTGTGATGACTTCTCAGGTAACTGATTCCAATAAACTTGCTGAATATAGAAAGCTAAAAAGGGCGATACTGAAATCTTCACCTAAGAATAAAACCAATTTATCTCATGATAAGAAGGTATCCCCTTCAGTTAAGAAAAGATTGAGCCGTAGAAAAACGAATATGTAGTAATGAACGCACGAATACGTTCCACATCAAAAGAAAGATACTGAAATAAATTCAGCATGACAAAAAGTTCAATACGAGGAAAAGGCCATGTCTACAAAAGATTATTTTATGGTGAACGGAGGAAAGAAGCTTAAAGGTGATATTTATGCTTCCGGGAATAAAAATGAGGCACTTCCTGTCATTGCTGCCACCCTGCTTACAAATGAAGAGGTCATCATCTCAAATATTCCAAATATCATCGATACTAATATCATGATAGAGATTGCTAAAGACCTCGGTGTGTCAGTTAAGAAGATCTCAGCTAATAAATTTTCTTTCACAGCAAAAAAAATAAATAAAGACTATCTTAATGACGGTCTGGCATCCAGGATCAGAAGTTCATTGCTGTATATGGCACCTGTCATTATTAGAAAAGGTTCTATTACTTTACCTTCAACCGGTGGAGATAAGATCGGACAGAGAAGGATCGATTCTCACTTACTGGCTTTTCAGGAACTGGGAGTTAAGATCGAAGATAAGAAATCAGGATGTAGACTGATCGGGGAAAAACTTGCGGGGAAGGATTTTACTTTTGATGAAGCTTCTGTAATGGCAACTGAAAATGCCGTAATGCTTGCCGTACTTACTCCGGGTAAAACATCAATTTATAACTCTGCCTGTGAACCCCATGTTCAGGGACTTTGTAATCTGTTGGTCGCTATGGGTGCCAATATCAAAGGGATCGGAACTAATAAACTAATCATCACTGGTGTTAAGAAATTACACAGTGCAGAACACACTATTATGCCGGATCATATAGAAGTAGGTTCTTTTATCGGTTTAGCAGCAACTATCGGCAACGGAATAACAATAAAAAATGCATATACAGAACATATGGACATCATCTTTCCTGCTTTTGCAAAGATAGGATTGAAAGTGGAAGTTAAGAAAAAAGATATTTTTATTCCCGGCGGACAGAAATTAAAAGTAATTGATGACTTTGGCGGTAAGATACCTTCGATCTCTGATCAACCCTGGCCAAGCTTCCCAGCCGACCTTACAAGTATCATGGTTGTTGCGTCATTGTTCTCAAAAGGAACTATAATGGTCCATGAAAAAATGTTCGAAGGCAGACTGTTCTTTGTTGACTCATTAATAAGGATGGGTGCTAAGCTCGTTCTATGTGACCCTCATAGAGTGGTCATTACCGGACCGAACAAACTTCATGGTGTGGAATTATCTTCCCCTGATATCAGAGCAGGTATGACCATGTTAATTGCCGCTCTATCAGCAAAAGGTCAGTCGGTCATTCATAATATCAAGCAGATCGATAGAGGTTATGAAGGCATTGAACATAAATTGAACGGTCTTGGTGCGGATATAAAAAGACTGTCGGAATAAAATGCTAAAGTATTCTCTATATATATTAGGTTTTATATTCATTGTCACATTTATCTATCAGGCTTATAAAGTTCTGAAAGACGTTAAGCATCTTAAAGAATTTAATTACCTGAAGATCTTTGATAAGATCTCTGAATGGTACATTTTTGTTGATATTTCGAGAACAAAGCGAAATATTGACAGTGATAAATTAAAGTTAATTGAAGACGGTATCGATAAGCTGTTTGAAACAAAGGTCATGAAGACCTCTACCCTGTTATTTACCGATCAATTCATAGCGGAATATCTTTATGCAAAGCAACATACGGATAATATAATTTCAGATACTAAATTATTTGAGAGAGTTTCAAGGCTAGACCTTGAAAAAACAAAGCAGAGTTTAAAGATATTTTCTCTGGCTTTCGGCGTTAAATTTTCTCTGGATCATTATTCATTTCTGAATTACTGGAGTATGTTAAAAGGTAATCATACGATTTTTTCAAATAATAGAACAGATCAGTTCGGAAGGAACTATACATGGTCAGACATAGAAGAACCATATGATATTCTTGTGTATTATTTCGAGAATGTAATTAAAAAGGCGATCAATTGATCGCCTTTTTACATATTATTTTGGTTACAATTTCTTTAAATGTGTTTTTGAGAAATATGCAGCTTTTTCAAATGAAGCTGTAATATCTATCTGCTCAAGGAAAACATTCTCTGAATCTGCAATATTCAGTGGATAACAAGTAAAATTGATTATTGATCTTATACCTGCGGCGATCATCATTTCAGAAATAGCTTTAGTAGCATTTTCTGTTGAACTTATAATACCTATATTTACTTTTAGTTCCTTGATCCTCTGAGGCATTTCATTCAGATGGTAGCATGGAACTCCAGCTATCTCAGTTCCAACCTTATTTTCATCTATATCGAAACATGCAACCAATGATAATTTCGGCCTTCTTCCTTTAAAGAATGTTAATAAAGCCTTACCTAAATTACCAACACCCACTATAACAACATTTTCAATATGTGTAGGGTCAAGAAATTTACTTATACATGAGATCAGGTCTTTGATCTTGTAACCTTTTCTGGGCACTCCTGTATAACCTAAATGCATCAGGTCCCTTCTCACCTGGGCTGCAGTTGAATTTGCCAGTTTAGCAAGCTGATGTGAAAAAATGTAATCTTTGTCAGCAAGTTCAACCATTAATCTTCTTCTGTATAAACTCAAACGCTCAATTGTTCTTTGTGAAACCGTATTCATTATATTTTCTCGTTTTTTTTGCTATAATTTTCTATGGAAGAAATTTAATTTTAACAGAACAATAGTCAAGTGAAATAAAATAAAAATTGTGAAATAAAAAACAGTTGATCTAAACGTAAAATTAAAGGCGTTGACCAGCAACGCCTTTACAGATTATTTGATCTCCAGGTCATATGGCAGCATCAGTAGGATCTTCTCGTTGTTCTCCTGCAGTTTCAGAACAGTTGAAATTGTACTGGTCTCAACAGGAATGATCTCACTGATTTTCTCTGTTACTCCCATAGTTAAAATATCCGATATGCTGAATTGACCTGATTTTGTATAGATGCTCAGGTCAGTAACATCAATATCTTTAATCCCAACAGATTCAGCTGCGTATTTTACAGCATCGTTAAGATTACCTATCTCATCGATAATACCTATTTTTTTTGCATCTTCCGCGCCCCAGATCCTGCCTTCTGCTATCTTATCAACATCTTCAACTTTCATATTTCTAGCATCTGCCACTTTTTTAATAAAACCATCATAAAAATCATCAACAAGTTTTTGAGTAAAGTCGATCTCTTCAGGAGTCAGGTCTTTAAAGAAAGAATTTGCTGCATATTTATTCTTTTTGATCTTCTGGGTCGTAACACCGACTTTTGTAGCAAGTTCTTCAAAAGAAGGGATTATGCCGAAAACTCCGATAGAACCTGTTAAAGTCGTATTATCTGCAAAAATCTTATCAGCATAGCAGGAAATCCAGTAACCTCCTGAAGCAGCCATACTACCCATAGATACAATGACGGGCTTCTTATTTTCGGTCTGAGCCAGTCTTAGTTCGTTCAGTATTATATCAGATGCCAGACCGCTTCCTCCACCGGAATCAACTCTGAATACGATCGCTTTAACATTTTTATCTTTCCTGGCTTTTCTTATCAGTTTAGCGGTAGTTTCACTTCCCATAACAGAACCTGACAGGAATCCTCCGTTACTGCTCTTGCCGGTGTTAATTGAACCTGTCGCATATACTATAGCGATTTTTCCCTGACCTATACTTTTCCAGATATCCTTTTCATTTAAAGCTATCAAATGATCCTTTGAAGGAATAATTTTAACTTTTTTACCCATTACTTCTTTGATCTTATCCTCAAGTTTATTCTCAGGAAAAAAATCATCTATTAAATTGAACTCTTTTGCTGAAGCAGCTGTATGGTAAGGTACAGTATCAAATATCTCATTCAATTTTTCTATAGAAATATTTCGTCCTTCACTGATATTATTTTTCAAATAATCATCAAGGATGGTCAGATATTTATCCAATTGTTCAACATTCTCATCACTTGCCTTATCAAGCATAAAAGGTTCAACAGCAGCTTTGAACTTACCATGTCTTATGATCTGGGCTTTGATACCGAGTTTATCAAGTATATTCCTGAAGAACATCATTTCAATACCAATACCCGCAAGCTGAATTTCGCCTTCAGGATACATAAATATTTTATCTGAAACAGATGTTAGGAAATAATTCGATTGAGATGAACTTATAAAGTATGTTATTATTTTCTTTCCATTATTCTTAAAATCTTTTAATGCATCTCTCAATTCTTCTCTCTGTGCAAAGGTCATGGAATAATTTTTAGTTTTAAGAAGAATTCCGGCTATTTCAGGGTCATCCTGATATTTATTGATCACATTTATCAGATTCCTTGTGGTCTTACCCTTTTTTCCTATCATGGAACTTAAGAAATTTTCTTTAGGTATTTCTTCTTTGTATTCACCTTCAAGAATTATCTCGATCATTTTACTGTTCTTTAACTTGATGAACTTAGGTCCCTTCAGATTAGAAACTTGAAAGTAGGTATTATATGAGTTCATATCTGCATTATCATATATAGTTGAGGTTGTACCTAAGTTAGTTAATCCACTTGAAAAATTAATTGCCAGAGAGTAGACAGGATCAGAATTTTCGACCATACTGTTCGCATAACCTGCTGATAAAGTAATTCCATCCATGATCTCACTGGATAATCCAATATTGTAAAATGATTGGTCAATCTTATCGTCAATGAAAGAAATATCTGCAAGTAATTGTAATTTCGTATTTGACAATGGTCTGTATGCAATTCCTGCATCAGTGGTAATATTGTTGGAATTAGCCTGAAATAAATTATGAACATTTCCAGCTATTGAAAGATATTTTGCAGGTCTAAGAGTTAACGAAAGGTCATATTCAGGATCCATGTCTGTATTGAACCATCTTAAAGCGGAACCAAAATATACACCATCAGTAGTTTTGCTGCCACTTGAAATAATATAATATTCCTTATCATTCATATCTTTTGCATAACCAAAACCCAAAGTGTTGAACGCAAAGTAAAGCCCGTTACCGTTGATCTTTTCATCATTGTGATCAGCATAAGCCAAAATACTTACTGAAGGATCATAACCTAACAGCGATGGATTTTTAATTACCTTGAAAGCCAGTCTTTCTGAGGCTATTCCGGTGTTGTTGTATGAGAAACCGAGTGAGAATAGATTTTGCGCTAACAATACTACAAAAATTAGTAATGCATTTCTTCTGAACATTTTATACTCCTTTAAATTTTTTACTTTTCGACCGAAAAGATAAAAAAAAGTTGTCATTTATTTTAACCCGAGATGAAATTTATAATATTCGAATTTTTTATACGTAATATTTTCTCATTAGTTTCATAAATATCACCATCCACTTCAATTTGCTGATCATCTTGAAGCTCTATGGTCAGATCATTCAATCTTTGTTTTTTTAAAAAATTAATTCCAAACAGTAATGGTAACAATTTTATGATGTTAACGAATTTACTGCTTCCGGTAAGATAAAATAAGTTCAAATATCCGCTGGTATCATTTTCTTTGATCAGCCTTATAAAAGACAAATAATGGCTTGTATTAATAAACAAAGCAATGAAAACTTTTTTTTCAATAATGCTAATATCTGAAAGTATCTTAACATATACCCCGTTATAACTGAAATAACTTCTGATCCCATCAAAAGCGTAACCGATCAACGAATTTGTTCTTCGATTATTTAATACAAATGATGTAAAACCGAGGCTGAAGTTAAAAAATACCTTTTTGTCGTTTATAGTACCATACCGTAATTCTCTTGTCAGATTATTTTTAATGATATCAATTGATTTAACCACATCCTTACTAAGTCCTGATATTTTTACCATGTTATTGCCGGTGCCTGCTGGAATAGAACCCAGAGAAACTTTTTCTGAGAGTAAATTATCATGAATAAACTGTAAGCACAGATTTATTGTACCATCTCCACCCACTGCCACAATAATATCTCCATGAACTATATTATCAGGGTCGATATCTGGAACAAAAAGATCTCCCTTAGGCAAAGTATATGTAATTTTAAAGTTATTTTCGAATAATTTCAAGGATCTGGTTCGGATAAGGATTTCTCTTTCCTCTGTATAGGTTCCTGAAATTTTATTAAAAACAAAAAAAATCATTTTTAGTTCCAAATGTAATAGAAATAAAAAAAGGGAAGTTTAAACTTCCCTTTAGAACTATCTTTAAGCTAATATTACTTAGAAGATAATATCTTGTACATTCCAGTTCCACAAGTAGAGCACTTACCTTTTAAAGCTGGTCTACCGTTCTTCATAGTAACTTTTTTTGCATCTTTGAACTCTTTTTTTGCTCTGCACTTAACGCAATAACCTATTTCTTTTTTTGCCATTTCTGACTCCTTTTTTTAGTTCACTTCTTCTTGAAAAATTATTTTTTAGCCTTAATGTAAGCAATCTAAACTCAAAGCTATTGATTGTCAAGAAAAAAAATCATTTTTTTTAGGATTAAATTATGCTTGAAAAATTCTTTGTTCATTTATACTTACAGGGATAAATATATTATGGATTTAAAATGCAATTAGAGTATACACTTATATTTTGCTTGATAATTGGTGTCTTGTTTTATAAATTTAAGCCGCTCAACTTAAGACAATATATAATATATATTTGTATATTATGAACGCAATTGAGCCTTTACAAGTAAAAGCGTAGTCATGCACCAAATAGAAATCAGAGAATAAGAAGATGAAAAAAATATTAGTGATTACGACCGGCGGTACAATATCAATGAAAGCTTCATTCAATGGAGTTGTACCCTCATTAAGCGGAAAAGAGATACTGGAACTAATACCGCAGATAAGTACAGTAGCTGACTTTACTCTCTATGAATTCAGTAATATTCCAAGCCCAATGATGACTCCGCAGATGATGTTCGAGCTTTCAAATTACATTACGAGTGTGATCGATGAATTTGACGGTGTGGTTATTACTCATGGTACTGATACAGTGGAAGAAACGGCATACATGCTATTCCTTACACTCCAGACACTTAAGCCTATTGTACTTACAGCAGCGATGAGGTCAAATGAGGAAAGCGGTCTTGACGGGCCCAGGAATCTGCTTAATGCAATAAGAGTCGCTTCAAATAAAAAAAGTATGGACAGAGGAGTAGTCCTTGTGATAAATGATGAGATTTTCAGTGCAAGGGAAGTATATAAATCATCGACTAACCTGACCAATGCTTTTGAGGCACCGCATTATGGTATTTTGGGTATCGTTGATGCTGACGATGTTATTTACTACAGAAGATCAGAATTGAGATATAAGTATCAGGTAGAAAATTTAGAATACAGAGTTGAGCTGATCAAACTCTACTCAGGTATTGGCAGAAAATTTATTGATTGTTCTATCGACTCGGGCGTAAAAGGGATCGTTATAGAAGCTTTTGGTAGAGGGAATGTTAATCCTGAGATAAAGGCAGGTATTTTAGATGCTATCAGCAAGGGGATCCCTGTTATAATAACTTCAAGAGTTCCTAACGGAAGAGTTCTTGGAATTTATGCATATGAAGGCGGAGCGAGACAGCTTGAGGAGGCAGGAGCAATTATGGCCGGAGATCTAAAAGGAGAAAAAGCCAGACTGAAACTTATGGTTCTCTTAGGTAAAAAAATGAACGTTGCTCAGATCAAAGAATCTTTTTCAGAAGAGATAGGGTAGAATTTGATAAGACCACTACTCACATACATCAATTCATGCAGAAGTACAAAATACACACTTCTTGCATATTTGATCTTGATCTTTGTTGTTTCAGGTCTGAATATAAAAACTTCAAGTCATGGTTTTATTTACAAGGACAAGGTGATCCATCTAATCGAGTATTTTATTCTTGGAGTTCTATTTATCAGATATTTTATTCTTTCAAAGAAAATGTATATCAAGAGAACGGTTATTTTTACTGTCCTGGCCGGATCATTATATGCGGTATCTGATGAGATACATCAGGGGTTCGTAGGTTACTTTTCATCAGGCATATTCGGTGGTGTAAGAGACCCTGATATACTTGATGTTGTTGCAGATATAACCGGCATTATTGTATCAGTAGCGGTTTATATTTTCGTAAATAAATTGAAATTTAAATTAAATGGAAAATTAAATGAAGGATTTTAACGAAGTCAGAATTAACAGGATACTGGGAGCATCGGTATTTTTGATATCATTTATAGTTTACTTTATAACTGTAGCTCCAACAGCTTCATTTTGGGATTGTGGAGAATTTATCACGACATCATACATTATGGGTATCCCCCATCCACCGGGTGCTCCATTCTTTTTGATGCTCGGAAGGATATTTTCAATGATACCTGTAGTCGGAGATATAGGTCTCAGGGTTAATTTAATATCTGTTATTGCTAGTTCATTTACAGTATTGATCCTCTACCTGACCAGTGTTCGTCTTATAAAGAACTGGCGAGGTGCTCCTACAGACCTCTACGATTATTTTATAATTCACGGTAGTTCAATTATTGGAGCTATGACGTTTGCATTTACATACACATTCTGGTTCAATGCTGTTGAAGCTGAAGTATATGCTTTAAGTATGTTCTTCACATCAATGATAATCTGGCTTGCGCTGGTCTGGGCTGAAAAGCATAATGAAGATGATGCTGCTAAATATATACTGCTAATGATGTTACTGGTAGGTCTAGGAACAGGTGTACATTTACTTAATATACTTACTTTACCTGTCGTGATATTCATAATGTGGTTCTACGATAAGAGGATAAGTATCATAGTTGGCTCAGGAGTTTTCCTTTCCATTCTTGTACTTTTCGCATTCCCGTTAGATATAAAAATATACTCGCTTTTTGTATTTATTTTTCTTACCTGGGTCTTCCAGAAAAGCGATGAATATGCTGATGTTTCACTGGCATTCATTATGCCGTTATTACTGATACTTGGTTACTCAACTTATCTTATGATCTATCTGAGAGCCGGACTGAATCCTCCTATCAATGAGAACGATCCGTCAAATCTTGAAAGAATGATGGCTTATCTAAACCGGGAGCAATATGGTGATGAGCAGCAACTTAAAAATGCTGTCACAATGTTCTTTGGAGAGACAAATAGAAAATATTTAGAATCGCTTGAGAAAATGGGTGTAACTCCTGGCAGTGATGGAGATCCGTGGAAAGGTCACTGGGTATTTTTCTGGAAATATCAGATCGTTGAAATGTATATCAGATATTTCAACTGGCAATTCGTTGGAAGGAATTTTGATGCGATAAAACAAACTGTTTCCCTTAACGGTCTATTGGCGATACCTTTGTTCGCAGGTATCTGGGGTGCATTGCATCATTTCTTCAAAGACTGGAAGAAGGCTACAGCAATGTTCGCACTTTTCATCATTATGAGCCTTGGGCTTGTTATTTATCAGAATCAGGATTGGGGGCAGCCTAGAGAAAGAGATTATTTCTATGTTGGATCATTTTTCATATTCTCTATCTGGATCGGTATGGGAATAACATCTATAGCTGAAGCTTTCAAAGATGGCGGAAAATTAAAGAAACTGATAATACCCCTGGTGTTCATAGCTCTTATAATCCCTATTATGGAGCTCAAGACAAACTTCTTTACATCAAACAGAACAGGGAATTACGTTGCATGGGATTATTCTAAAAATATTTTAGAAAGCTGTGACGAGAACGCGATACTTTTTACGAACGGTGATAATGACACATTCCCTGTATGGTATCTTCAGGAGGTCGAAGGTATCAGAAAGGATGTTATTGTTGTTAATCTGTCACTTTTGAATACCGGCTGGTATATAAGCCAGTTAAAAAAGAGGATACCTGAATTTGTCCAGTATACTGAGGATGAGATAAAATATCTTTTTGATCAGAAACATATGACTCAGGAAGGATTTATGAGAAGGTACTGGCCGGAGAAAAAGAAACTCCAGCTGCCTTCTAAAGATAAAAATTCAATGGTCGAATGGGAAATGGGCCCAAAAATGAACGTTCAGGTGGATGGTAAACCTGAAGGTTTCCTTAGGATCCAGGACCTAATGGTATTCGAAATGATAGTAAGAAATGCTATAAACAACTGGAAAAGACCGATCTATTTTGCAGTTACTGTCGCAGCTTCGAATTTTATAGGTCTTGACGAATATATGAGAATGGACGGTCTTTGTTTCAGAGTCGTAGATTATCCTGCGGACAAAGGAATTGAACCGGAACCGCTGTACGATAGGATATTAAGGAGATATGTTGATCATTACAGAAATTTAGGAAATAAAAATGTTCACTTTGACAGTAATATTATAAGATTGCTTCAAAATTACAGAAGTGCATTTCTGCAGTTGGCCATGTACTATGAAGAGCAAAAAATTCCTGAAGATAATATAAAAGAAGATATAAATGTAAATGAAATTTACACATTTGAGGAATTTAATAAATTCAATAATAATACAAAGATCAAGTATTTACTTTCCAAGATGGAAGAATACATTCCGACTGATAACATTCCATACACAAGTGAAATGATCCAGGCTGAGATTGCAGGAATGTACATCAGGATCGGCGAAAAAGAACAGGGAGAGGAGCTTCTTTCAAAGATAGATATTTCAGAACTTTCAATGAAAAAAAGGATCAGATTTCTGCTTTATGCCACCTCAAAAGGTTTTAAGGAATTCGGTTCAACTATCCTGGACAAAATACTTAATGATATATACAAATATAAAGGTGAGACAAAATACGAAAAACTTTTTGAAATTTATGCCGGATTTGCACAGGTTGATGAGATAGAATTGTGTGAAAAAATGCGGATTGTTATTGCAAATGAAATACAAAAGGAAAATGATGAAAATTTAAAAAATTCTGTCTTCAAAGAATTTGCGGTTATTATTTACCAGGGTGGTGACAGAGAGAATGCTAAGAAAACACTGATAGAGTATACAGAGCTGAATCCTAAAGACAAGGAAGGACTTGATCTGCTCTTCCAAATATATTCTATTGATAAAGACCATGAAAAAGCTCTTGAAGTTGTGAACAAATATCTTGAGCTTGACCCTGAAAGTAAAGATTTTAATGAACATAAGATCGTACTGGAAAAAGTTATCCAGAATGAAAAGGAATTTTCTATTAACAACAGGTAATTTGCAGCTACATTGATGAATAAAAAGAACATATTTAAGATCGTTATTTCTCTTTTACTGATTGGATTTCTATTTGGATATCTAGTTGATTTTAAAAAATTCATTAATACCTTAGCATCCATTCATGTTGAATATTTGATAACAGGAATCTTATTTTTGGTAATTTCTGTTATGATCTCAGCTTTTAGATGGAAATATTTATTGTCTATTCGTAACGCAAAAATAAAATATATTACCGCTTTTAATGAATATCTTATAGGGATGTTCTTTAACAATTTTCTCCCAAGTTCTGTCGGTGGGGATGTAAGCAGGATGATCGGGGCTACAAAAGCTACCGGGAATAAGGTAGTATCAGTATCATCTGTAATTGTTGAGAGAATGGTCGGTCTGGTTGCTTTACTTATTCTTGGAATTTGCGGTATCATTTTTATGGATATATTAAATGATACTTTGTTCATTTATCTGGCTTTATTGCTTCTGGCTTCAGCGATGGGTGCATTCATTGTTCTGATAAACAAGAGAACAAATCAAAAGATCACTGTATTTGTAGAAAAATTATTCAAACGAAAGTTTACATTCTTATCAGACTTCAGAGATTATTCATCTGTTTCATGGAAACTTCTAAATGTTCTTTTAATATCATTCGTATTCAGGATCGTAGAAGGTTTCTTTGTTTATTTTATAATTTTGAGTATCGGGATCGATCTTAGCTATTTGTACGCAATTGTTTTTTTTGCAACCATAGGCATAATCAAAATGGTGCCTGTAGCTCCTAACGGACTTGGACTTAGCGCAGTATCATGGGTTTATCTTTTGAGTACAGTAGGAATTAATGCTGAGATGTCAGCTTCACTTGATTTTCTTATCATTACAACTTCATTACTGGTGAGCTCTTCAGGAGGTATAATATGGATGCTAAAAGGAAAGAAAAAATTACAATAAAAAAGGGTTAAAAAAAAATTCAACCCTTTTTTATTGCTAAATATATTCACTATTGAATTCCCACTTGTTCAAGCAGATCCAACATTCCTTTATTACCCATAATATGAATAAGCTGATTTCTATCCACCGCTTTGCTCATTGCTTCCTCAACAGTTATTATACCTTCATTGATAAGATCAATAAAACTGTCTGTCATAAGTCTCATACCAACACCTTTACCAACCTCCATAAGTGACGGTATCTGGAAAGTTTTACTTTCTCTGATAAGATTTGAAACAGCGGTAGTAACTATCAGTGTTTCGTATACTGCGACCCTTCCACCACCAATTCTTTTACATAACATCTGTGAAACAACTCCGATCAATGATTCAGCGAGCATAGTTCTTATTTGGTTCTGCTGATTAGCCGGGAACTGATCGATTATACGGTCAACTGTACCAACTGCGGTGTTCGTATGAAGTGTTCCCATTACCAGGTGGCCTGTTTCCGCCATTTCTATCGCGATAGCGATAGTTTCAAGGTCTCTCATCTCTCCAACGAGAATAACGTCAGGATCCTCTCTCAATGCAGCCCTCAGAGCTTTCTTAAAGGTCTGGGTATGCTCCCCCACTTCTCTCTGGTTGACAAGACATTTTTTATTCTGATGCACAAACTCAACCGGATCTTCAACTGTAATAATATGTTTTTGTGTATTTCTGTTCACATGGTCTATCATTGCAGCTAAAGTAGTTGATTTGCCTGATCCAGTCGGACCTGTTACAAGTATCAGACCTTTAGGCATACTGCATAACTCGATTATAGCTTCAGGTATATTCAGGACTTCAGGGGTCAGGATCTCAAAAGGTATCTGTCTGAAAACTGCTCCGACACCCTTGTTGTCACGGAAAATATTTGCCCTGAAACGGCATAAGCCTGTAATTTCATATGCATAATCTGAATCATTTGTTTCTTTGAACTCTTTAATATTCTTTTCTGGAGTGATCTGATTTATAACTGTCCAAAGATCATTTTCAGTTAATTCGGGATAATCCTCAAGGATCATCATATCGCCGTCAATTCTAAGTATAGGTTTACTTCCTGTACTTAAATGGAGATCGGATGCATTATTATCGAGCATAAAACGTAAAAGATCATCGATCTTGATATTCGTAGCTGTACTCGTACTTGCTTTTGCATTCTTGAAAACTACTGAAGTTTCATCAGACATAAAATTAAAAGTGGCACCGCTATAATTAAAGCCGGCCTGATCGTTAAAAAGCTCTTTGTATTCTTTTTTTATAGAGGAAATGAATTCAGCACTTAATGGATTGGGATTTAAAACTCTCTCTTTACCAGCAATTATCATGTAAGGAGGTTCACCCAGTTTCAGTACCATTTCCTCACCATTTTTTGTAACCATAGCATTTAGGAATTTTTCTAAATTACTCATAAGATCTCCACCTTATTGATTTTGGTTTTATTGATATGTATCTTCTTGCAATCCTTAACAAATGTCAGAAAAACATGATCTCCGTTGAGGAAATCTACTGTTCTTGACCTGTACTCAGGAAGATCCTCATGAGCTACTACTTTCAATTTTTCTCCGGTTATAAACTGAACTGAAAGCATTTTTTCATCTTCTTTGATCTCCTCTTCCAACTCCTCAATTTCCTGAACATAAAGCACAGACTCCAGATTGATGATAGTGAACCTTTCTTCGCCGTTAGTAACAAATGACGGTACGAACTGTTTGACACTGTTAAGAAGTTCAATAATAGTCTGCTCACCTGTTCTTTTTTCAGAAAGTTTGTTCAAAAAGATAGTTAACTGATGCTTTTTTATTATTCCACCATCTTTGAAAGCAACAATAACTTCTTTTTTTATCTTTGGTACACTGATATCTTCCATAGATATCTCCATATTATGTATAATTAAATTTTTTCTATCAGTTTTACGAACAGTTCAAATCCATATTCCATAGCTAATTCATCAGGTTCGTATTTTGAGTTATGCAAACCGAACTCTCTATTGGTATCGTTTCCTGCTCCAAGCCAAATTATTGCACCGGGAACTTTATCCAGCATAAATGAAAAATCCTCACCTGTCATTTTAGGTTTACAATCAATGAGACTAAGGTTATTGTCAAACTTTATTGTTTTCAATTTTTCAACAATATTTTTATTATTTATTGCAGGTATATATTCCGAATGAAGTTTAAATTCCGACCTGCAGTCATAAGCTATACATATCCCGCTGGTCATATCGTTAATTTTCTTTTTTATAAATTCAAGCTCATTTACTGTGTAAGACCGGGCAGTTCCTCTTATAGTCGATGTGTCAGGTATAATGTTAGCTGCTTCACCACCGCATGTTATACCTATCGACAGAACATTCTCATTGATAGGATCTAAATATCTTGAAGTAATAGTATTGAGCATAAGTGCAAGAAAATTCATTGCGGTATTCACATCAGTCCCTTCATGCGGAGATGCCGCATGACCTCCTTTTCCTGAAAGAGTGATCTCAAATTCAATAGTTCCAGCGAACATTTTATTGTTATTAAATGCGATTGAACCCACAGGAAATTCATTTATATTGTGAAGAGCATAGATCTCTTCAACATCATAAATATCGAAAAGACCCTCTTCTACCATTAGCTTTCCCCCACCCTGACCCTCTTCTGCAGGCTGAAATATAAGTAATATATTCTTTAAAGGTTTATTTTCACTGATCCATACTGCAAGTGTTAACAGCATACTCATGTGAAGATCATGACCACATGCATGCATATAACCGTGATTTTCAGATTTGAAATCATAACTGGTCTCTTCAGTGATCTTAAGACCGTCCATGTCAGCTCTGAAAGCTATGTATTGTCCTTCCATGGGTTTGTAAGATGCTACCAAACCGGTTTTTGCCATTTTTCTTATTTCAAAACAATTCAAGGTTTGAAGAATATTTAAAATGTAGTCTCCGGTCTTATGCTCATTATAGCATATCTCAGGTATTTTGTGCAATTCTCTTCTGTGTTGAATTAAAGTGCTAAAATATTTGCTCATCCCTTCTCCTGTAACATTCAAAATAATATAAGTTTTTAATGTGCCGTTATGCAAGAATATATAATAATATTTTACGAAAAAACTATAGTATATAACTGATTGACTTTAAATCTCAAAAAACATATATTCATACTATCTTAAATTCAACACAAATTGAGGATAAAATGAAGCCAAAAGTTTTAATTCTGATAACAGACGGTATTAATTGTAATGTAGAAACTGGAAGAGCATTTGAACTTGCTGGTGCTGTTTCTGAAGAAGTACACCTGAATATGATACTATCAGGTGAGAAAAATATTTCTGATTATGATATTCTTGTCTTCTCAGGTGGATTTTCATATGGTGATGATGTTAAAAGTGGAAAGATCCTGGCTCACAATCTTCTTAAACTTAAAGATGAACTGCTTCAATTTATTCAGGGAAAGAAACTGATCATAGGTATCTGCAATGGTTTTCAGGTATTAACAACTTTAGGAATATTGCCTTATAACAATCTGGGAAATCCGGATGTTTCATTGTACTGGAATGATAATGCTCACTTTGAATGCAGATGGGTGGACCTTAAAATACCTGAGAACGTTAATTCCCCTTGGTTAAAAGACCTTAACGGTAGAATTTTGAAGATACAGGCTGCTCACGCAGAAGGTAAACTGATCACTAAGACAGATAACGAATATCAGGCTCTTTTTGATAAAGAACTTGTTGCTTTTCAATACGTTGATGAAAATAAAGAACCAACCGAAAAATACCCTTTTAATCCGAACGGTTCGAAGGCAGGTGTTGCCGGACTTATTGATATTACCGGTAAAATTCTGGGCATGATGCCACATCCTGAAAGAAATGTGGAAAAATTCCATCATCCAAACTTCAGAGATCTTCCAGTAGATCATGAACCTGACGGTCTGAAAATATTTCAAAATGCAGTGGATTATTTTAACTAAAAAAGCTTGATTATGATGAGTAATTACTCACGATTAATGTGGAACGAGATCTTTGTTTTGAGGAAGGATCAAAGGGTAAGGATCAAGCTGATCCTCAGCTTTATGATAATATTGTATGTCCTGTTCTTTTCGTTCTTTGAGAAAAACTCAAATGTTCTGTCCTTCTACTTTTTCGGATTCTTTTTCATATCACCTTTAATCGATTTTTCTTTTTATCTGGACAGGGTCAAAAAAAGGATACCCAGATTTTTAGGAATGGGTTATTCTCTGAGACAGCTTATTTTAACAAAAACAATTGTCATCTTTTCTTTAGGATTAATATTCGGAGTTCTTTTTTCATCATTAGCTTTGTATTTTGGATCATACGGGTTACTCAATGTGAATTTCGAAAAACAACATTTGGGTATGCTTCTCAGTATTACTTTGTATAATTTCTGGATAATTATTATAAGCGGCTTGATACAGCTAAGATTTGAGATCATATTCCCTGTAAGGTTGTTCAATATACTTGTTTTTGTTATGTTCATTAATTTCAACAGCAGTATTGATGCTTTATACGGAACAGATGTATTGCAGAAATATTTTCCTTTAGGGATGATTTTCATTATATTATTAACTATATTTTTAGCAGGAAAACTAAACAAAGATAAAATAGCTTAATGGATCCAAGTTTATTACCACTAGTTGCTCTTTATCCCGAAATACATTATCGATTTAAGTATTTCCATTTTTCCACGTATTTTAAAAAAGAACCCGAAATATTGATCGACCTTCCATATAAAACCTTAAGTAAAAATGTACCTGTTTTCATTCTAATTAAAGATGCGGACAAGTATCCTGTAAGGCTGCATGCTGTTAAATTTTCTTTTGATTTCGAGAACGGTACGCATTTCGCAAAAACATATCTGGTTAAAAAGGACATTGATAAAAAATTCTATTGCAGGTCTTTTCATTTTGAGTTTGATGATGTGAGCGGGATCGCTAATGTAGAGGCACAGATACAAGTTACCATTAATGGTGTTCAACTGGAATATGTTAACGATAATTTTAATAAAGAGATCACTGAGCTTAAAGTATTTATTGATGATAACGAAGAAATGTTCGATGGCTTCTTACAGGGTGATTTGCATTATCATTCTCAGTTTACTTCCGATCAGGTTGAGTTTGGAGCTCCTTTGACCATGACAAGAGACTGCTCAGAAAGTCTTGGTCTTAATTTTGTGGGAGTTACGGATCATTCTTATGATCTTGATGATGAAGTAGACAATTATCTGAAAAGAGATGTTGATACTCCCTTATTTCATAAAATGAGATCTGTTTGTGCAGATCTTACTGATGAAGATATAAACTTTATTGCGGGTGAGGAGATCACTGTCAGGAACAGTAAAGGTAGAAATGTACATATGCTTGCACTAAATAATAAAGATTTTTTCTATGGTGAGGGTGACAGTGCAGAAAAATGGCTTGACAGGCACAGTACAAATTCGATTGATAATGTTATAAGAACAGCCGACGAAAACACCTTACTGATAGCTGCGCATCCTTTGAATAAAGTTCCTTTATTAGAATATTTCCTGATAAAAAGAGGTGTTTGGGATAATGCTGATCTAAGTAATGAGAAGCTTAAGCTTTTACAGATCCTTAATGGTGAATTTGATGAGAATTTTCAGGCTGGTAAGAATAAGTGGGTTGAAATGCTTTTAAGCGGCAGAAAGATGTTCATTGTCGCAGGAAATGATGCTCACGGCAATTTCAACTTATTCCGTCAAATTAAATTTCCCATGTTCAAGCTTACAAAAGAAAATAAACAGATCTTTGGAAGATGCAGGACAGTTGTTAAAGCTGAATCAAATTCTACAGAAAATGTACTTGCAGCTTTAAATAATGGTCTCTCATATATCACGAACGGTCCACATGTTAATTTTATTATTACTGATAAAAACGAGACTGAATATACTTTTGGTGATGAGATCATAACTAAAGAAGGTGATCTGAAACTTTTTTTCAATATAAAGTCTTCAAATCATTCAGGGCATATAAAAAGTGTGCTGATCTTCAGAGGTAATCTCCAGTCATCAGGTGAAAAAGTTATCTATACTAATTCTCCTAAAAATGATATTTTTGAGTTTGAAGATACTATTGATATTCCTGAAGATAAAATTTCGTGCTATTTCCGGATCGAGATCAACTCAGTTTATCATGCTCCAAACGGAGATCTGTCCAACAATTATGCGATGTCCAATCCTATCTGGATCTATAGATATTAAAAACAGCTATAAACTATAATCTTTGGAAGTTATCCAAGTTGTCCCACCCATAGCCTTCACCTTTAAGGACATGACCTGCTGGATGATATTCTTTCTCAGCTACGACTTTCCCACCGAGTTTATCATAAAATCTTCTGTAGGGATTACTGGCGAGCACCCATAGAAACATAGAATTATATCCGTGTTCTCTGACTTTTTTTACAAATTCATTGATCAGAAACTTACCTGTCCCATGATCCTGATATTCCTTAAGAACATATATCTTCTTAAGCTCATATTTATATTTATCTTTCAAGTCTGGAAGATCGTTCTTTGCACCTCCGCAAAAACCTACGATATTTCCTTCAGATTCAGCTACAAGTAATATCTCATAATCACTTTCAAAAGTTTCGTTCCATTTATCTATTCTTTCTTCTAAAGTTCGGGCAGAAAGAAACTCATCCGGCATTAAACCCTTGTAAGTTGACATCATTGTAGTAAAATGAACTTTTGCAATACCTTCAATATCTGACTTATTTGCTTTGCGGATTTTCATAACTCATTTATCCTTCTAAAACAATCCTCTTATTATTTTTGTAGCTTGAATTCTCAGATCATCTGGTCCGTCAGGGTCAGGACTGACTTCAGTGCTTATTAAATCAAATCCGGCTTTTTTAAACTCTTCAATAATATTTTCAGCCAAACCGATATATCTGCCTGCTATACCGTCTCTGATCATACATCTTGTTTTGAGATCAAATATTTCCAGCACCGACGGCTCCTTGGGTTCTCCGCACATCGTTTCGGAAAAGAAAAAACCGTTCGGTTTCAGCACTCGAAGGGCTTCAGTTAGAAACTTTTTTCTGTCATCTCCAATTATACAATGCAGGCAGTGGCCGTCAAGAATGAAATCGAAGTGATCGTCAGGAAATTCACTTAGATCAAGCACGCTGTCCAATCTAAAATAAGCCTTAAGATTCAAATCAGCGGCTTTTTCCTTCGCCCAATCTATTGCGGTCGGAGAGATATCAATTCCATATACTTCAAACCCTTTTTCAGCGATCCACAGGGACATT
>JAFGVM010000021.1 GCA_016937995.1 Candidatus Delongbacteria bacterium | reverse complement strand
TTACCTTTCTTTGATAATTTTTCGCTCATAGCTGTAAAACCGGATAGATCAGCAAACATTACATATCCTTTGGTAATAAAATATCCTGTCTTTCTGACATTTTTAAAATTGCTGATAAAATGCTGGGGTATAAATTTAAATACTGGCATGATTACTCCGGTGAATATTTACATTAAAAAATAATATATGAAAATTACAGGACAGATGAAACGAAAAAGCTCCATCATATGATCGGGCTTTTTCGTAGTATTAAAATAACTTAACCTTATTTTAACATAAGTGGTTATATTACGGCTATAATTATTACGAACGATTTAATTTCATTTTTTCTTTCTAAAACTTTAACGAAAGCTACTCTATGTCAAAATTTAATTTTAAAAAATATTTATTATCATCAATTATTAGCTTGAATTTATCTAATATCTTAGAATAGTATTGACTCTGGTTGAATAGATTTGCTTTTTCTGCAACATTCACTGAATTATATAAATTTGTTATATAGAATATCGTAAATCCAATAGAAGTTATAGCAGGTAAGACATAATTCCTATCACTCTCTTTTTTAGAAAATTCATATCTCCATGTAGCGTAAACTGCACTTCCGGAAGTTGCGACATAACTGAATGAAGATAAGGCATCAAAAGTAAAACCTGAATATAGCTGCCCCGATCCAGGTATAATGGAAGAAAGTAAAAACGAAACAGTTTTATATTTATAAGAATACTCAGGTTCTGAGATTAGCATTTTCTTTATCTCTTTAGCTTCGTTAAAATATTTGAAATCATTGTTAATTTTCTCAAGTGAACTAGTACTTTTATTTATTTGATTATTATTCAAACATGTATAGGCATTCAAGAATAGTTTGTTATTTTCAAATCCCTGAACTTGGTCAAAAATCTCGGTTGTTTGATCAAAATATTGATGTCTTATCAACATATATCCATAATAATAATAAAGATCATTTCGTATTTGTGGAAAATATTGGCTCATATCTTTTATAAGAACTTCACTTTCGTTAAATCTATTGTATGTTAAAGATGATTTTAAGGCGTCAAGACCGGAATCTAATTTCATCAAGGAGTCATTACTTAAATAATAGAAAGAAGTATTATAAATATAAGAAAGGAAATGCTGGTTCAGATATTTGTATTTTAATCCTAATTTCCGCAAATCATTTATCTGTAGATTCTGAGCATGCATCTCTTTCGATACGGAAATAGAAATAAGGATTAACAGTGCGCCAGTCTTTATTGCTGAAAATATTATTTGCTTCAGGTATGTCATATACTCCGTCTTTCAAAGTTAAATTATTAAATCGGCATCTTTCAATTTTATTATAATGTTTTAATTTAAGCATTTCCTGATTTTCTCTGATAAATATTCTATCCATTCCCATAAGAAATCCCGTAAGAAATCCATATTCATTCATTGAATATAAAGTGTAAGTTGAGCAAGTAGGAAAACAGGGACATCTTTCACCTTGCTTGGGAGAAACATTATTCTTATAAAACCAGATCCATTTGCTGTAAAATGATTCTTTGTTTGAAGTGTTTTTACTCTGTTCTTCCCAAACACCATTATAATATAGTTCAGGTTCTGACCACCCCCAGTCAAAATCATTTGAAAAGAGCAGACAGTTAAGTAATAATATTATTAAATATGGAACTTTCATTTATTTGTATATCGAAGATGAAGATTCATTTATTTTTGGTGTAATATCATTAAAATATCCATTATCAATTTTATACTTTACTTCCCGTTTCTTGATAGATAACTTATTCCTGATCTCTATAGATTTATTTTCTTTCTTGATTTTTTCATTTTCATCATAAATCTTTCTTTTTCCTTCAGCAATTTTTTGTTCCTTCTCTAATGCAATCATATCGTTCTTGCTTTTTGCTTTTGCTTCGGCTTTTCTTTTTGCAATTTCTTCCTTTTCTCTATTTTTGTCTATGTTATAAGAAATCGGAACGGGCTTATACGAATGATCATCAATGAAGCTATATAAGTATAACCCAATTCCAATTACGATAGCTCCCACACCAATTTGTCTCTGATCTTCTTCTTCATCTCCCTGAGACATTATTCCCGGTAAAACACACAGTGAGCCAAGCACTATATACATATTTTTACATGTATAAGATTTACGGTTCTCTTTTAATTTATATGGTTCTTCATAAAAATCTTGCCATGTATATTTTTTCAAATTATAATCATAACCGTAATTATATTCAGAAAATGATTTCAAATCTTTTCCCTTATTTAATTTTTCTCCTAAATTGACTTCAACATAAGTTGTTTTATCTTCTTTAACAGGAATTTCAAATTCTTCATCTATATAACCATACTTTGAAATTTTTATTTTGTAATCATCAATCGGTTTTTTCTCATTCAAACTTCCTGAATTACGAAATTCATTATTAACATAAATTTCTGCGTCAGATGGATTTACAGTTATATTAAGTTTCCCGAAAAACTTACCCAATTTGAAATCATGGATCCAGTTATATTTATAGGGTCCGTAAAATCCTGTTATCCTTAATCTCATCGGAACAAATGGCACCGAATAAGAAGGAGCTGAGCTATGCAGTTTAAAAACATAATCTGCAGGTGTACCACCTTCACTCGCAGCAGGGATGTTGCTGTATGTTTTTACATTTTCAGATATGTTTATCCATCGTTCCTGTGAAGTCAGCTTAACTTCAGCATTACTTACATCAGCCTTTCCACGATTCTTTAATACAAGCGGAATTTCAATATCGCCATCAGATTTTTCTATTATCTGATTCCCGTTACCTTCACTTTGCCCTATATCATCATCATCAATTATTGCTCCACTGAATTCAATAGGTCCAACCTTACTTACAGTTAACTTAATACTATCTTTGAAAACAAGATACCGGTTTGAATTATCTTTTTTATTTGAATCGTATATCTTTAGATTTATAACAATTTTATGTTCATGAGGACATTCTGGATTTATCTCAACTATTAATGGATTATTTCCTTGAATACTTGCACCTTGGCTAATATCGTTAAAATTTATTTTTTTTGTTTTAATTTTCAGATATTCATCATCACTATTGAATTTTACAGAAGCACTAATAAAATCACCAATAACAGCTTTCAATGAAATTCCCAAATTTATCTGCTCTCCTGCATCAATATTCCCATTATTATCGCCTGCAGTTAAATAAAATGGTTCTTTAACAACAGCTTTGTCTGAAATTAGTTTAATATTACTGACCTTGATATCATCAGTAGTAAATAATTTGCTGTCTACTTCATTAATTTCTTTTGCTGGCGAAATATATGAAATAGTTTCCTCTGAAACATCATCTATCTTTTTTTCTTCGACTTTTGTTACAGCTGGAATACCACGGTTAACATTCTTTTCTTCCAGTATTGCCTCATAAGTATTTCCAGATATTAGGGGTGAATCAAATTGATAGTTAAACGGTTGAAATCCATTTTTTCTAATTGTAATCTCTTTAATATTTTCCTGAACATAGATTCTATATTCATTTCTAAGGAATTTACCATTATTCTTTATTTTTGATGAAACAAAATCTATTCCTGGTATTTTTGTCGTAAATTTAATAACAGCACACTTGTTGCCATTATCATCAAACATTGATCTTATCTGTGCTGTTTTATCATTTGGAGCTAACAAAAATGACGATATTTGAAATTCTTTGGCAAACAATAATGAGACAGATAGTATAATAAAAATAATAATACTTTTCACTTCTTACTCCTTACTCCGTTATGTTTTTTCTTTAATAAATATAACAATATTTAACTATTTATTCAATTCCTAAGATATTTGAAATTTTAGACCATGCCTTTTGTCTGTTGTTTTCGTATATGACAGCATAACTATCATCTTTCGATGATACATAATTACCGAATGCTTCAGTCTGTGCGATAATCATATTAAAACATTCGATCAGTTCTGATACAAATTTCAGATCATCATCCGATAGAGTTCCGGAAGAAATCAATAAGTATAGCTGATCTTTGGTCGTTGTAGCAAAGCTCATATACACTGCACTCAGTGTTATTGTTGTCTCATCTGTGTAAGCACCATAGATATAACCATCTGAAAGAGCCCCTATCGATGTATATGACATGAAAGCACTCTGAGCAGATAAAGTACCGATTGTTTCTAATAATGTGTTTGTTTGCTTATAGCTTGATTGAGAATAAGAACTTGCAAAAAAAGCTCCAATAATCAAAATTAGTAACATCATTCTTCTTTTCATACTTCCTCCATTTTTTCTGTATTTACATTATTATTATTTTATTATTTATCTGCCGTCCTTACTACACGGAAGCCGATATCTTTTTTCTTATTCTCTGAACTAAAACCACTGCTAATACCAATGCGACAATTACTTGCACCATCAGAATATCCACCACCGCACATTAGTCTGTTAATCTTCTTATTTCTCCGACTCTTTCTGCTATTATCTCCATCGTCCCAAATATCCCAACACATCTCCCAAACATTTCCAGTCATATCATATATGCCCTTTTCGTTTGGTTTCTTTTGCCCTACACTATGTGTTTTCCTAATTGAATTCTTATTATACCATGCAACTTCGTTTATATCATTGGAACCACTGTATTTATTTCCACCTCCTAATACAGCTCCTGACCATTCATCTTGTGTAGGTAGTCGATATCCGTTTGCACTCAAATCGCATTCTGATCGGTTATAACATTTTTTTAGACCTTCCATTTCACTAAGTTTATTACAAAATTCAATAGCATCATTCAAAGTGACAGATTCAACTGGGAGATCATCTCCTCTAAATTGACTGGGGTTAAAGTTCATAACTGATTTATACTGAGATTGTGTTACTTCATATTTTCCGATGTAATAATTATCGGCACTAACAACTTTGCCCTTTGTACCAAAAATACTTGATTCAATAAACACCATGTCAATTAGACCCTTGTGCGAATTATTTTCTACTGGTTTTTCAATTTCCTTGAAAAGAATGTATTCTTTTTTGACTTTATCATATCTATAAATCTCTTCTTTGCCTATCATATCTGTGTTTCCTGTACCTTCATAATTCAATACAATATCATCAAAATCAAGATTGTTTTGATTCCTTTTAAAACTATACTTAGTTTCGTAGTTAAAAGAATTATTTGTACCTTCAAATCTATCACTGGATGAATTCCATGATGATTTGCTTGAAAGTTCTGCAATTTTCTTGATTTCACCATTTATGCTTGTATAAAAATCATAGTTTCCAGACCCGCCCCCTGAACCTCCATCATAATATTCAGTCACTAAAGCATAATTATCTTTACCGATCGTTACAAATTTAAAGTTATTATACCATCTATAGTAATAACTAAAGTCTTTTTTATTTTTTGTTATTATTGAATTATTTTCAGTTGTATTTAACACCCATCCTTTATCTGTCTTAATAAATTCGAAGCCATGAATTGTTTTTACGTTTCCACTATATTTATCTTCCTCTCCAAAGCATATAAAAATCAAGAATTTATTTTCGCTATTATACAATTTGTTATAAGTTTTTAGTATATCGTAATTGTTTGCTAATAATTGTTTTATATCAGATCTGTTTGAGTTTCTTAAATACTCTAAAACAGATTCTTCATTTATTACAGTTAAGTTATTATCAACTTCCTTTTCTTTTATTGTTATTTGTCTTTTTTTACCAAGTATATTTATTCTATATTTACCGGTAGTGTCGGGTGCAGATAGCGGATTTTTTAGAACAATTAAAAACCTTCCAATATCAAGCTTATTGCTTATAATTTCACTTTGATCAAGAAGTAATAATTCTTTGAAAAATTTCCATGAAAATCCATCCTTTCTATCAATTACTACTGAAACCTTATCTAATGAAGTATCTCCGGTATCAACAGAAATTAAAAGATTAAGATCTGAACCCGGTTCGAATAATCTACCTCCGAGTATATCAAAATCTACAATTCTTTCCCACCCTACTACACCTGATTCAAGGATAAAACTAAACAATAATCCTCCAATACTATATGTTATAGTAGAAATTGTTTCACTTGCTACTATTCCTAAAGTTCCTTCAACAATTTGATTAGCAATAGCTTCTTTATTGTTTTTATCAATTTTTTTTGGCAGCTTGATGACTTTAACTATTTTATTTTCATAGGCAATGTTCAGGTAATCATTTACTGGTTCTTCGTCCGGTACAGGATCTGATACTTCTACATAATTATCCCCTTCAACATCTACGTTTAAAACAATGTGCTGTCTGAAACTGTATGGAGTAAATTTTGTGGCTGTTGTAGTTGTAATTAAATTATTTCTTCTTAATGAACTGTGCTCTCCCCAGAGATTAAAATAAAATGAAAATTCATTTTTACCGGATTTTGTAAATTTTACAGGTAATGACAAATTTACAGATTTTGCCTCAAGCATCTCATTTAAATTCCATCCTCCAAGTATCCATCTTACCTCATTGATATTTTTTTCATTGGAAAAGATATTATTTTCAACTTCAATATTTTCTGAGGGTTTATAATCTTCAAATGATTCATCAATAACTTTATTTACAAAAATATCTGTAAGAGCGGAACTGATCATACTTCCAATACTTGCTGCAACACTTCCTCCGATCGGTAAAGACAGTGTTGCAAGGCTGTATAAATTCTCTACATGTATCTGACCAACAGTTGTACCGTCTATGTTTATAGCCGGATTGGATATCGAAACTGATGAAGGTGAATGTATTACAACTGAACTTGAAGAACAGAATATAGAATTTGGTGTTCTTTTACCATCATCAAATTCTCTACCAGGAGTAATCTTTATACTTAGATTGTATGTTTTACCTGTTTCTAATTTGCCTACCAAACCACTCATATCTATCCTTATACCACCATTATTGATCATATTTAGAGCAGGATTATTTGAATAATTATCATAAAATTTATAGCTATTACCACCGTCATCTACAACTAGTGTGTAACCTTCGACAGAATAGGGTAGATCTGACGAGCTAATCTTTATTGGAGGCATACTTGTGTTTTGGGCAATAAGAATATTAACAGATGCCAGTAAAAATAATAAGAATTTTAGTAATTTATTCATTTTTTCCCACCTTTTACAAAATATATTAATAATGACAAAATGTATTAGAATAAGAAGTATTTCTAGTGTAATACTTCTATAGTACTTTTCAATTCTATTGTTTATGTCTCTATTACATACAGGAATAGGATCCATGGATGCCATTTGTCGGATCTGCTATTTTTTAAATTTTATAGTAACTTATCTTTTTTTTAGCTCTTCAACTGAGAAATTCAGCAATCTCTCTTCTTTTTCAATAACTGTAAATGAAAATCTAGAAAAACTATTATGACTTAACATTTGTACAATTCCATCAGTTTCCATATATGTCTTCATCCCAATATTTTGCGTTGTGTCGAAATAACCTTTGTTAACGGCAACTTCACTTCCATTAAACTTAGAAAAGATCATTTTAAATAAATAGTCAGCATTTTCTTTACTCACATTATTAAATTCCAATAGATACATTAATCATTTGCTGAGATCATTAGCCCAGAATTCCACTGAATTTAATACAAGATATTTGGTCATCTTCTTAGCGATTTTTTTCATGCCGTTCTGAATAGTATTCTTTTCATTCACACCAACAGACTCTATCGTAAAACTCTCTGTTGCAATAATTTGTGAAGTATTTAAATCTATAAGATCACATTCGAGTGTTATTATTATTTTCTGCATCTTTTTATAAACCGAAAGTCCATTATTGGGCATTTCCTCAAGTTCATATTCAACTTTCCCTCTAATATAGAATTCAATACTTTCATTTTTTATACTTTTAAAATCTCCAGGATCTGATCTAATGATCTTAAAACTGCTGAAACCTGCATTAATGAATTGTTTTATTAATGCACTTTCTGCTGTGGACTCTCTTTTATTTTCAGTATTTATAACAGCAATTCCGAAATCAGGAAAACTCATTTGTTCCATTAAAAACTGAATGGCATATTTATCTTCTAAAACTTTATCCATTACATTTAACACAGAAGCTTCAATTTCAGTTTCATAAAACCCGTCTTTTAAGATAGGTTTAGAAATTGTTCTAAAGTTTTTTACAAAGCCACTGGATTTTGACAGAATTCTATCTTGAACTGTAATATAATTTGCTACTATTGATTCTGATGAGATATATGTTCCAAGACACATTTCAACTGCATTTTTTTTTGCATTTTTAATTGCTTCATCAGGAGTAGTACCAAAACCAATAGAATTGACTAATCTTACATCATCAGATAATAATCTTATAGCGATCATTAAAAGTATAAGAAACACTTTTTTCATAATATTTTACCTTAAATCAATAATTTAGTTGGGGATGATCTCAAATATAAGCATCTTTCTACTTGCGGTAAGAATTTCAATAGAAGCAAAGTCCAATTCTGTACTAATCCCATCTTCAACGATTTCTTCTATATCTTCAGTCTCAAATTCCGGATTTACCCAAATAATATACTCTACAGTTTGCTTAGTTAAGATGTTTCTTTTCTTATCTTTAAAAGTATCCTTTTTTAAGAGGTTTTTAATTGCTTTTTTTATTTTATCAGACTCATATTTTTCAAATTCACTAGAAATATTGAACGTCATTTTGTATTGCTTTCCTTTTTCAATATCCTTTTTCCAGTAATTTTTTATTTGATTCATAATTTTTTGTATCGCATCTTTCATTGCAAGGTCAATATCAATAAATTTGCTCTGTGTGCCCATACCGTATCCGGTAGTTGTTCCAAGCATTCTTGCTGTAGTTGTTTCAAATGCTTCTAAGGTTATAATCGCTTTACCGTTTTCCCAGGTAATATTGAACTCAATATAAATATCACTTCCGATAGCTGAAGCTATTGTAGCAACAATATCTATTTCTGAAGTTTCCGATGTACTTTTTATTGCTCCAGTCATTATGTCATTAGCTAATTTTGCTTCAGGAATAACCACTTCATATTGATTATCTGCTAAAGTTTCTTTTGCTGTTGAAGCAGCTTTCTCATTATTCGGATTTTCTAACAAAGAAATAATATTTTCACCTTTGGGAATTACCATTATTGAAGGCATACCCAAAATGTATTCAAGATCTTCCTTCGAAGTAATTACACCTTCAGCGACAAGTTTATCTTCAATCTTTTTTCTGTTTACGGTGATAAGTTTTAATCCCTTTTTCTTTTTCCTGCCATTAATCTTTTTTGTACGCAATTCGATCCAGTCGGGTGAAACGTAATTAATGTACTGATCAATATTATATTTATTTTCAAAATGTTTTATTGCACTATTTTCAAACTTTGTTTTTTCATCGGCATTTGAAATCAGTGGCTGATCCCCATCCGTTAAAAAATACAATACCGCGTTATACTTACAATTCTCCTCTGTCTGCCCGGGATCATCACCGATACCCCATGATTCTATCAGTACTTCAGTTGAAGATATTACCTGCTTAACAATCACACCAGAAGAAAACAAATTAAACGAAATCATGACTATTAGTAAAAAGACAATGTATTTTGACATTATATTTACTCCATTTTATGTCTAAAGACTATAACGGGGCTATATAACAACACCCGGTTTCTAATTACACAATAAAAAATTAATATTATTAAAGTCCTAAAAGAATCCAAAGAATGGATCAAATGGTAATGTTGTTGGTGAATATATCAATGTTGCACCAAATCTTAATCCCGAAGGATCGGTTTCTTTAGGTTCTTCGCCATCGTTAAAGTCAATTGTGTTACCTTTTTGAACTCCCAAAACATATCCTACATCACCGGTAAAAGTGAATGAAGGTGTAATTGATATTTCGAGACCACTCGCAAAATCAATGTATATATAACCTTTTGCCTTATGTGTTTCAGGATCTAGTTCGGTAGTAGCAGAATAATGACCAGTTTCATACCATTTCTCCCTTATTACAGTTTCCTGAATTGCACCATATCCTGCTCCTACGTATAATGGAATGCCTATCCTACCAAAAAAGAACTTTTTAAGAAAACCTGCTTCTATGCTAAATTGTGAATAGGTCGAAGAAGAATCAGGAGAAGCAGTTAAGTCACCAGTAAAATACTTTGATTTTTCACTACCTGATCCAACTCCAAAGAAGAATTCTGTCTGGAACCATAGTTGATTAATTTCCATCCCAGTCATTTTGTATAATCTATTACCAAGATTACCTCTAAAACCACCTGCTCCACCAAAAAACAGCATTCCATCATTTTCATCATCATTATTTTTGATAATGCCGGGTTTAGTTTTAAAACTACCCCAAACATCAATCGGTTGAGTAGGATATTCGATCAACATCAATCCTTCTTCGTAGTTTCCAGATTGTAAATACACGGAAGATCTTTTATCAGATGTTATTGAATCGATCCCTATATGTGAGATAAATCCATAACCTGTTCTTTCTATTTCAAGATCACCTTTTTCATCTTCAATAAATTCACCAATTACAAATTTTTGATCAATTTTGATTCCTTGGGCATTATTCATATCGAATTGTGAATCATCATTTTTATCCAGTCCAATAATTGGTCCTTGTAATTTAAATTCATCTAATTCCGAAGCTGTTAGTACTTTAAGATTTTTACAAAATTGTAATATTGCAGATCGTTTTGAAAACTCCTTAGCATCAAGTTGGAGTACACCGTCAGTATCTTCATCACCCCACCAGGTTGTAATGTTATCAACTGTATGTCCCATCATATCCGTAGTTTTAATTGCTGATGATTTACCTGCAAAAGTATGTTCATGCAGAACCTCTTCCACTTTAAACAAACCTTCTACTTGTTTTACTTGAAACCAGATTATACCTCCTCTTATGTAACAACCGTATTTATCTTCAACTTCTCCATGCCAGAATTCAGACACATAGGGCATATACATGAACGCAGATGTATTTATTACATTTTTCAAATCTTTTCTAGAAATCATTGATGCATTTGAAGTTTTATACTGTTCTGCAATGAATTTCTTAGCTTCAATTATCCGATCTGAAGCTAAATCTATAGAAATTGCTTCGAATCTTTTCATAAACGGTTTAGCTGCAACTTTCAATACTATATCAGATATTTCATCATCAGTCAATTCTTTTTCTTTTGATATTTTTAAAATTTCCATTGATATTCTTTCCTGCTCATACGGAATACCTGGAAAAGCAAGAAATCTTTTCATGTGTATCTGCTCTATAATCTTCTTCTCTATATACTCTTTTGCATCTTCGTAGTTGACAAATTTTGGGACATTCTTATTTTCTTCATCATTAGGTTTCGCATCGTCAGGTCTAATATCTGCAAGGAAAACGGTAAATCCTTCAATCATTCCCAATTTTGTTCCGGGTGCTTTTTGTAGTCCCAAAGATTCTATTACCTTTCTTTCGTATTTATATTGAGATTGACCCACTAAGCTTAAAATTAGTATTAAAACAAGTAACAACACTTTTTTTTTCATAACTTCCTCCTCAATTTTTCATTTTATAATGATTTTCAACGTCAAGGCAACTTTTTTCATGAATGTGTAAATTCTCTTAATCAACTGTATTATTTCACCATTACCGCTTTTATTACTTTTCTGTAGTTTTCTGTTTTCATTACTACAAAATACATACCTGCTGCAACCAAAGAGCCTTTATTATTTTTCCCATTCCAGGTTACTGTATAATTTCCTGCATCTCTGGTGTCATTTACGAGTGTTCTTACTAATTCACCACTGTAACTGAATATACTTATATTCACTTTACTCTGATCTGCCAGATCAAATGATACAGTTGTTTCAGGGTTGAACGGATTCGGGTAATTCTGATACAGCTGTGTTGATAGCGGTAAGTTTAACTCGTCAATTGAGGAGGTGTCTATAATGAATGACCATATAGAGCTGAAGGAACCATAACCAACCTCGTTTTTTGCTCTTACTTTCCAATAGTAAGTACCGTCTGATAAGCTGATAACGGTAGTATAATTATTAGCTGAAACCGGTTCATCTATCAAAGGAGAATCAAATGTGGCAGCATCATCGATCGTGATGTTATATCCAGTTGAATTTGTAACAACTGCCCAATCAAAATACGGCTCTCTTACATGCGTAGATACTCCGTCACCAGGAGATATCAAAGCCGGAGTATCTGGCAACGAGAGTATTGTGAGCATCCTTGTATCAGACCACTCACTTTCGCTCTCATCGTTCGCAGCTTTTACTTTCCAGTAATAGACATTAAATGGAAGATCGCTTGATGGTGTAAAAGAATTTGTAGTTGTAGAATCATTTATCTCGGGACTGTTAAAATCTGAATTATCATCAACAAGCAAATACCACTTAACTGCATCTGAGTTATCAGTCCAATTAAAATAAGGTGTCTGATCTGCTGTAATTAAACTGTCAGCAGGATTTATCAGAACCGGAACTTCAGGTGTTACAAATATTGTAAATGCATCACTTGAATCTGAAAGAGCTGGATCTAAAATACTGCTGATCTTAATAGTATAATCACTTCTCGGTTCTGTATATTCTGATATTTCCCAGGAATAATTATCTGTACCGCTTGTAATCGCCAGCTCATCTGTAAAGATCAGTCCGGTAAATAATTCAACTTTAACCGGATCAGAAATATTAGTGGTCCATGTAATGCTTTGAGTTGTTCCGGTTCCCCACTTTTCTCCACCTGAAGGTGAAGTTAAAGTCAAGTTTGCACTCTCTAATATAATAAAATTACTATCACTGTCATCGAAAAGTGTTGAATCAGTTTTACTTGTGATCTTAATGGAATAATCATCTGCTGCTGTAATGGATAACGGAATAGCCCAGTCATAGAAATCTGTATTTGATACAGTCGCTATTTTTTCTGAAAACACGGATGCTTTGTACAGGTTAATTATAATACTGTCTGTTATATTTGAATTCCAGGAGATCCTTTCAGTATCTTCAACAACCCAGCTTTCCCCACCGTTTGGAGCGGTTAATTCAATGTATAAAGGCTCATTTTCTGTTGTAAAACTCCATATATAGTCAGAAGTAATTGAATTTCCTTCCAGGTCAGCCGCTCCGGTACTTACAGACATAGTATACAATGTGTTGTACTCCAGGTCAGCATCAGGATCAAATGTTGCGATAGAATCCATGTATGATACAGTACCGTCTATCTGTGTTGTACCGGCATACATGGTCACAGTTGAAGTATTTATTGTAGTATTGTCCATATCCTCATCGAATTTAATAGTGATGTTAGATCCAATCGCTACACCCAGTGAATCAGTCGTTGGAACTGTCGAAACAATAGCTGGTGGAGTAATGTCATTTTCAGCTATCTTCAACGTATATACACCAGTATCTTTCGATCCTTTTTCTGATTTGAATGATACTTGTGCCAGTCTTAAATAATAGTATCCACTATCGGCTGGAGTGAGAACTATTAATGGATTTATCCCACCATTCGAATCATCGTCCTCATCTACTACCGGACCGGTGCTGGATCCATCTTCAGTTCCGGGTCCGTATAAATAGGCATAAGTATCTACAGGAGAGTCGCTGATAGCGATTTTATATTCTTTTCCTGAGTCAAGTAAAACTCTGTACCAGTCAATATCACCGTCAATGTTTATTTTGTAAGTCTCTAAATGGGGAACAGCAACTATGGTAGCTTCAGTAGGGTCATCATTCCCGTCAGTAATACTGAAAAAACTATCACTTGAATCTGCAACTGCAGGATCGGTTACACCTGATATTTTGATCGAATAATCATCCGCAACTGTATAAGTAGAGTCAATTGTCCAGGTATAAATCTCAGTATTGCTCATAACAACCAGCTCATCCATGAACTGATGATCTTTATGCAGATCAATCTTTACATCACCGATAATATCTGAGGTCCAGGTTATTGTTTGCTCAGATCCTATTGACCAGTTTTCACTACCGTTCGGAGAAGTAACAGTGATAAAATTAGAAGGAGCAGCACTTTCTCTTACATCAAGTGTATATTCTCCTGTTCCTTTGAAAACCCCATATTCAGCAATTTTTAAATAATAGTATCCCGGTTCAATTGTAGTGTATGTTATCTGAGGGTCTGGAGAATTGGTTTCATCATCAGAGTCAACGAGGTTGCCTGTCAGTTGTCCATCTGCGCTTCCGGGTCCGTAGAGATAAATATATGTATCCAGAGGAGCAGCATATACACTGATCACGTATTCAGTACTGTCTGCAAGGTCGATCCTGTACCAGTCGATATCACCTTCAAATGATAGAGTATCGAGTCCATTGTAAGGACAGGTTATTGCATGTGCACCTTCGGGTGAATCGTTAGACTCCTGTGCATGGATTGTATAGAAAAGGGGAAAGGCTGTTAGAATTATTATGACAAGTACGGACAATTTATCAGTTATATACTTTTTCATTATTTCCCCTCTGTACCATTATTTTCAAATTTAATTGTATTTTGTTGTCCGTGTTCTTTTGCCAACTGATTATTACTTGCAACTATGTAATAGAACAATTTAGCAACGCTAACATCTACATTATATGAATTTGTTGTTACCATAGACGTTAGTGTAAATTCTCCATAAGGATCATCAGATGCATAGACTAGATAATATGTTGCGTTATTAACTGCATCCCAGTCAAGAGTAAGAGTGCTTCCTGAAATACTTGTAACAACATTAACAGGAGCATCTAGAGGTTCTTCTATAGTAAATGCCCAAGGTTCTGTGAATTCACTTTCACCGTAGCGATTGCTTGCAAGAGCTTTCCAGAAGTATTGTCCGAATGCCAGATCATTAATTGGTGTAAGGATACTTTCTGTAGTATTTTCATCAACTTCAGGAGAACTGAAAGTACTATCGTTATCAACAAGTATTCTGTAACCAGCAGCATTTGCTACATCCGACCAGTCAAATTCAGGTCTCTGTGTATCTATATATTCGCTGCTAGCTGGAGAATATAACTTAGTAACCGCTGGGGCTTTTCCTAGTTCAAATTCCCAAGTTGCAGTATAGGGGCTTTCTCCGAATTCGTTCACAGCCAATGTTTTCCAGTAATATTTTTCATATCCAAGTTCAGTTACTGGTGTAAAATTGCTTACTGTAGATGTGGTATCAATCTCTGGTGAACTAAAATCTGAGTTATCGTCAACAATTATCTGATAACTGGTAGCTGTGGAGATATCGGTCCAGTCAAACTCAGGTGTTAGGTCTGCCATTGCACTGCTGTTTACCGGTATGCTTAATTTAGGTGGTATTGGAGCTTTACCAATTGTGAATTTAGATACCGTTGAATAAACACTTTCATAAGGATTATTCTTAGCTTTTACTTTCCAGAAGTGTGTTCCATCTGCAAGATTGGCTACACAATTATAATTACTTACAGCGACACTATCGTAAATTTCCGGAGAGTTAAATGTACTATCGTTATCTACTAACAAATTATACTCTTTTGCATAAGCAATATCATTCCAGTCAAATTCAGGTGCGACGTCAGTTATATAACTATTGTTTTCAGGAAAACCTGGTGAAGGCGCTGCTAATGCGGTGCTAACGACCTTCCAGTTGAATTTATTGCTACTATCGTTAACTTTGATTGTATCAATTATTGTAAAGTAACCGTCTTTTGATATTTCAACGAAGTAATCTGTTTTATAAACATCGCTTAATACTATCAGTCCAAGAGCATTTGTAGTTTTATTAAATGACTGATAATAATCACTAGGTTGAGAACCTGTGATAGTCATATTTATACCTGAATAATCTATTGTATCATTCAGTGTACATAAAATTGTAACGTTCTCATATCTATCAAGAGATATCGTATTTGAGTATAGACTGTCTGTATTACCTGTTTCGTAAACACCCTGGATCAGGTACTGATACTCATTATCAGGATAATTTTTTAATGACTCAGAGTAACTTGGAACAGTGACCGTATCTGTTAAGAATTTAAATGTTCCAATACTGTCTTTTCTAAATATTTTATAATACCTAAAATCTGTGCTATCTTTTGAATCTTTTGATGGTCCGATCCATGACAGATCAACATTATGTATATCATTCAGTTCAGCTGAGACCTCTAAAGCATTTATTAGGTAATTAACTGAAGCAGTATTACTTAACTCACTTCTATTCTGCATTTCATCTTCTGATTTGATAGAAAAATAGATCTGATCATTCGTAACTGAATTATCTATATCATACAAATCAACTATTAATGAATCTGTTGTCCCTGCAAGTGAAGGGTATCTTGAGTGTTCAATTGGTATCGAAACCAAATAATCATCTTCATTAGCGAGAGCAGTATAACTATATCTTATATCATAATATAACGCTTCACCGGTATTTCCGTCATCTCCAGTTGCAGTCCATTTGAGTAATACTTTATTATCTGATAATTTCTTAACAGATAGATCATTTATCATCGAAGGTGCAGTTACATCTGTAGGCTGTACTTTTGAATCATAAATAGAGTATGTTTCATATGTTTGAGAATCATAAATGTACGAAGCAAGTATAGTATCACCATCCGTAACAGATAATTCTGATTTTGCCTGATAAGATAGATCGAATTGACCGATATAGTCATACTTATCCACTTTTCTCAGATCAACAACTGTCTGCTCATTTGTTCGTTTATTTTTCAGAGTAACAGTCTCTGTTGTGTTAGTGTTCAGTAAGTTTTTAATTTTAATGAACATATTGTCTGATTCGTAAAGATTTTTTGACGCAAAATTCAGTACAACTTGAGCTTGTTCATCTGAATAGACACTGAATTCCTGATATAAACTATCAGTATCAATACCATCAGTCACAGTTACTAAAAGGTTATAAGCTCCTTTCTGATCTTCCTGAGGAGTCCAGTTGAACTTATCACCGTTAAATATCATTCCAGTAGGTCTATCGACTATATCAAAAATAAGTCCCTGTCCATCTGCATCATTAGCAAGGAAAGAATATTCTCTGTACTGTCCTTCGACGAATTCAAATACTGAATCTGTATCCATTGTGAAATATGGAATGTTATTTCCTTTACCGAAACTTTGGAATATCAGATTTGAGACATTACTTTTTTCAGTCATAAGCATATCAATATTCATATGCTTTGCCCAAATCTCGTATTCTCTACCATATTCAAGATCCTTTATGTATGCCATATTTAAATCTGTGACACAAATTTCATCTATGAACCCGTCAGAAATATTTCTTATAAAGACCTTGGTTGCAAAAATATTAGTATCAAAATTCTCATCCCATACGACTTTGACACTGTCACTTTCCTGCTGAACTATCAAATTCTGAGGTGGATCTGCATACCAGTTATTAACAATAATTGACCCAGGAGCATATTGACATACAGGAGAATTATGAGAATCGGAGATTACTGTATAAATGTAGTACTCTCCATTATTTATATCACTGTTTGCCCAATCAAATTGAAGAGATGCGTTATTGATCAGATCAAAGTGCTTAATAAAAGATCCGTCAAAATGCTTGTTGTCAGTATCGTAATAAACATCTACACTGAGAGTATCAGAATAATCAGTAAAATCAATATTGATTAAGTTAGATCTAGTTCCTTTTGTTAGAGGATTATTTATTAGTGTAACTGGACGTTGATTTTGCAGCATTGATTTAAACTGGATATCTCCTGTCTGATCAGTTGAGAACTCCCATGAGCCTGATTCAGGATTTGATATAAAAACTACTGTTTGATTTGCATCTGAGACTTGCAAATACTGATCATAAGTATTATTGTAGATTTTTCCTGAAGGGCTTGTTAATTGTATGTCGAATAGATTTGTCTCATTTGTTACAACCGCGAATAATTGTGATGAATTCTCTGGTACTTGAAAATTGATTATTTGCTTACCGCCTCTAGTACCTTTAAATATTTGATAAAGATCTTCGTAATTAGTTCCTAAGTGATAATGGAAATAAGGGAAACCATCTAGTGGAGCAAATTCAACTTTCTGGGCAACAGAAAGCCAATCCCACAAAGTAACCATTGAACTCATTTCAAAGTTGTGGATTCTAGTATCGACCTGACCAAGAATAGTATCTGGTCCACCGAATGACCAAATCAACCAACCAAGATACCATGGATAATCACTAGGTGTTTTTAATGTCATATTTCCTTTGCCTTGAAAATCCATCCATTTTAGACTGGTAGATAACTTACCAACAAGAATATCAAACAAATTCAACACACCTTCTGCTTCAAGTGATTTTTTATCTCCATCAAACTGAAGTTTACCACTTGCTGCAGGATACTCAAATATTTCAAAATCGCCTTCGCCTTTTAAATAATTCATTGGTTGTATTTCAACACCAAAATCTGTCAATCCAACTACAGGATGCCCAATTATTTCAAGACCGGTCTCAATATCTACATGAGCTCCTATTTTCATATTATCAGTTAAACCAGCTACTTCACCTTCTATAGCAGTAATATTCAGTCCGGTATTTGCAATTGGTATCTTTACATCGTATAATCT
Source organism: Candidatus Delongbacteria bacterium (assembly GCA_016937995.1). Classification (GTDB taxonomy): domain Bacteria; phylum UBA4055; class UBA4055; order UBA4055; family UBA4055; genus WTAK01. The sequence continues at coordinate 19,040 of JAFGVM010000021.1, read as the reverse complement.
AACTTTTAATCTGTCTATTTTTCCATTAATGAATTCGATCTCGAATTTAATACCCAGAAATAATTTCCCACTTTTTTCGTATGCTGATACAAAGTTTTCAAAACTGGTAGTACCAATTAAATTATTATCTGCATCATGAATTTCAACTGGCAAGTCATTAAAACTATTACTTTCATCTTTACTTCCTGTAAGACTTCCAGGTATTTTCAAATCAAAACTGCCTGCAAACAGCTCTGTGGATGTATTGTAACTAAGCGAAAAGTCTTTTATATCAAATGCTTTAAAGTTCTGACTTAAATTTAAATTAAACTCATAATCATCAAGCCCATCTTTATTAAAGATCTTTTTCATATCGTACATTTCTAAACCTTCTTTGATGAGTACATATGGATTGTCATCAATAGGTAATAGTGACTCCCATTCAACGATTTTATTAAAAGGAGCAGGCAAACTAGGTATTAGATTAATTGTAACTGAATTGCCACCGGGATCAATTGATAAAGCCGGCATTTTCATGTTGAATCCAGAAACTTTATATTCATAATCCAATATAAAAAGACTTGAAAATGATATTAAATTATTTCCGTCGATATAGAATTTCTTGCTAACACTGTTATCGAAAATATATTTATTCCCGGTATCTGTTTGAACATAGATCGGACAAGCAGCTGATAATTCATTCAGATCAAAATTTGCACTTTTGTCTACTGTTACATCTCCTTCGAAGTAGAGGATGTTGTTAATGTTGACATTTCCTGATAAATTAAAGACATTTGTTGTACCAATCTCAGTAATGTCAGTAGCATATATAGTAAGTTCGTTATTGTTGGAGAAATCTAAAGAGTTAACTCCTGCATATTTAATGCTGAAATTAACATCATATGTGTCTGTTGTCGTAATGTTTAAAGTTTCATTTCCGATTTCATATCCTGATTTTTTTGTGTTTACCTTGTAAAAATCGTTAGGAACGTTTTCAAATAAATAAAAACCGTTCACATCAGTTAATACTGAACTGCTGTATTCTTCACCAGTAATTATTACTGAACAATCATCAACAGGCTGTGAAGTATCAACATCAGTAACATTACCCTGCACTATTGATAAATTTCCTTCTTCGGTTATTGTAATGGTTATGCTTTCAGAAACTGTGTTAACACCATCATTCACATAAAAACTAACATTATCATATACACCCGCAATAGGATTTGTCCAATTAAATAATTGTGAAACTGGGTTAAAGTAGGAAGTACCCGGTAATTCTGATGTTGAATAAGTGAAGTTTTCTGTTCCACCAGTAGCTCGGATAGTAAAATATAGTGGATCACCTGGGGTTCCTGTTTGGTTGCCAATTGGTGCTAGGGTTAGTGCAGGAGGAGCATCAACAACGCTAAATGAAGGAGTATCTAACCAGGCGTATGTATCTGTTAATGTGAAATCTGTTGGGTAAGGTGAATCACTGAAAGTATTAATTGGTCTTACGTAATATTCTCCAATAGTAGCATTTGAAAAAATAAAGTCTATAAATTTACTACTTTTTGCCCCGATTGAAATTTCTGTACTTGTTTCATTAAAGTCGTATGTTAAGTCTTTGTTTCGATCGATTATGTTTTTTACTTTCACAAGATGAGAAATTACATCATCATTAGTAACTTCTACTCTTACTTTTATATCCTCACCTTCGATGAAAGGGACCTCTTGTTGTTCATTGTTTAAATCAGTAACAAGTACACCTGTAATATACGGCATATACCTTTTAAATGTTTCATTTCCAGGTACTGTTATTGGTCCTTTATCTCCCCAATATTCTGCATAATCTGAATTTGAATTAGGTTTAAGGACTCTTATCATATCATATGTGGTTGCAGGTATTCCTGTGTATTTTACTTTGCCTTCAATAGTTTCTATTGGAGGTGAAATAGCTTCACCATCTTTTTTTAGGTATACTTCTGTTCCATCTGTACATAAAACACCACTTGGATTTAATACTGTTACTTCAAGATCACCTGCAGGATATGATGTTATAGCCCAGTTTTGTTCTACGGTATTACCAAATCCATCATATACTACAGCTCTAACATCATGATTTCCAGCTGGGAACCAATCAACTTCATGAATTCCTGATCCGTTTGTTCCACTTAACTCTTTGTCAGATAGGGTCATAGGCCATCCATCCTGCCACCAACGAAGATTTGTTAGATCACCATCTGAGTCATATATATCTATTTCAAAGGTTACAGCTTCACTTTCTAATATTTCTAAAGGGGTGGAAGGCGAAAATGAATTAATAATTGGATCATTAACCAATTTTAAATCAAATTCTTCTCCATCAATATTATTATTATCGTTAGATTCGGGGATAGTATTATCAAAATCGACATAAACGTTTACCCAGTCATAGTTAGGATCTATTCCCTCAGGTATTGTAAATGTTGCTAAATAATCTTCTGAATCATTACCCCATGAAAGAGGAGTAATGTCTACGGTTGCTAAAGGTTGTGAATCTCGAGCATACTTCTCGTAACCGAAATAAACTCCAGCCTGTGTTGTAGGTGAACTGCCATCTCCACTATTAATAATTGTAAAATATACCTTTAATTCATTGCCTGCGTATGCATAATATGGATCTACATAAATGCTACTTACATAAAGATCTGGTGGAGGAGGGGATGCTGTTACATTCCAAATTTGATCAATTTGATTTCCATATTTATCCTGTATCATAGCTCGTATGGTATGGTCTCCAGTAACAAAACCCTGTTCTTCAAAACTACTAGAACCAGAACTACCGCTAATAGGCGTGTCAAACTGTGTCATAGGCATAAAATCTAAATACCAATATATGTAGAATAGGTCACCATCTTCATCAGTGACATTTACTGTAAAATTGACTGTTTCATTTGTTAATACGTTTAAAGGTGTAGCTGGTGTAAACGAAGAAACTACTGGGGGTCGTTTACCTGACAATTCGAATTCAACAGTACCAATATTATTATTATCGTTAGATTCATATACGACATTATCATCATCAATAAAAACACTTACCCAAGAATAGTTTAAATCGATACTTTCAGGTATTGTGAATGTTGCGCTATAAGATTCAGCATCATTATCCTGAAGAGCATCAATATTAACAGTATATAACTTCTCAGAATCTCGTGCGTATGGCTCGTAACCGAAATAAATACCTGCCTGAGATGGTGGAGAAGTCGAACCACCTTTGTTCCAAGCGTAAAAATAAACTGTTATATCATCTCCAGCAAAGCAAGAATGATTTAATAAAGACACATTGTCAACCTGAAGATCAGGTGGATCGACAACGTTAACAGTCATTGTTTTTGAATTATTGCTTGTAACAATCTCTCCATCGCATTGATCAACTACAACTTTATAAGTATAACTTCCTGAGCTAGAAAATGTGTAAGGATCATGTTCTTCATGAATTTCATCAGGACTTATTGAAGAATCATAATCAGTTTGAACTTCAGAATTATCAATATAATATGTGAAGTCTACACTTGTTGCTGTACCGTCACCTATATTTTCAACTTCAACATAAAGTTCACAACTTACTCCAGCAACCGGTGGTGAAGGTTCAGTCCATATACTTAAAACTTTTATATCAGGAGGTGGTTGAACAACATCAATTCTATACCTATAAACTTTATAACCTTGATCATCATAATAGCCAGTATAAGAACTAGGATCTTCAGATTGCAAACTCCAATCCTCGTTTGAAAATGTAGCTCTTACTAAAAAATATACTGATCCGGAACTCGGAGCAGTAAATGTAACTTCAAGATCTCTGTCTGCATTCGGTAACAAATATGTTGATGTAGCTTCTATAGAAACTTCCGATATTGGTCTAGGTTCTTGATAATTTATATTCCATTTTTCATCTCCGACATCATATGGTACACAAGTCTCAAACTCTGACCAAATACTGTTAATAAAACTCAAATCTTTATCTACAAACCAAAGCACACAATCTGCATATCCACTGAAAGAAGAAATAGTAGCATTGTTTTCAACATTAATCCTAACTGTAACGGTTGAATTCGGGTCTACTTCTGCATAACCAATACTTTTTATAGATGCACCATTGACATCTACTTCTTTGACATAAGCCTGAGCTGCCCTTGTATCCTGCCCCCAAGCATTCCAAAATGATCCTATTAATAGAACCAATATCAGCATAAACTGGACTCCATTGCACTTCTTCATCTTCCCCTCTCCTTACTCAATATCCTAATTGTAATTTTTTGCTTAAGTAAATAAAGCTCAGGCAGCTTTAATATAAAATCATTGATTAATGGTTTATTGGTTTGATAATAAAAACTAAAACTGCTCAACTTATCTTTCTCTCCCTCAACATCGGTTTTTGTATCACCCTCATAAATTGTACCTGAAGGTGAAGTAAATATACTATTTATTTGTGTATCATATTCTTGTGCTGAAACAATCCAAATAGATCCAAATAGTAAGATTATTACAATTAGATAAAAACGTAGCTTTTTCATATTTTACTCCTCACAATACGTCAATTATAATTCTATTAGTTTGCAATAAATCCTGTATATTACTTAATTAACAAAGCTTTGACCATATGAGAACTATCATCTGTTTCTAGTTTTACATAGTACATACCTGTATCAACTTTTGCTCTCTGATCATTTTTTCCATTCCATACAACAGAATAACTACCCATTTCATGCTGTTTATTCAAGAGATTTCTAACAAGCTCTCCTTTTGAGTTATAAACGTTTATAGCGACATTCGATCTTTCCGCAAGATCAAAAGAAATTGTTGTTTCAGGATTGAATGGATTAGGGTAATTCTGATGAAGTGAAGTTGTTTTAATGATATTGTTATTATCAATACTAACCTCTCCTACACTAACAGTAATTGTTTCAGAATTGTTGACTGTAGCGGTTTCACCATCACATTGATCTACAGATAATTTGAAAATATAATCACCAGAGATTGGGAATGTATAACTCATACTTTCAGTTTGTGTACCTCCTGAACTCAAATAACTATCTATATCAGTTCCAACTTGAGATCCATCAATATAATACCTAAAGTAAATATTTTCTGCATCACCTTCTCCTACATTTGTTACTTGAACATATAAATTACAGATTTCACCAGCTATAGGTGTAGATGGTTCTGTCCATATATTTATAACATCAATGTCCGGTGGAGGTGGTTCTGAAACGTTAACAGTTTCTAACTTTGAATTATTTATAGTATAAGATTCATTGCTACAATCATATACTGTTACTTGATATGAAAAAGAACCTGAAGACGTAAAAGTATAATTGCTATAATATTCACTATCGTCATTTGAACCAACTGCTAGAGGGGATGCGCTATCTGTTCCTACTACTATAGATCCGATTTTATATTGTATACTATAACTTTCGGAAGTAACATCCCCAATATTTTCTATCTCGCAATGCAAATCTACTTCTTCTCCTGCTACTGGATTTGCTGGTACTGTCCATATATCGACAACATGTAGATCACATTTTTGAGGACCTTCAACTGTAAAATATATTTCATCTGAATCGTACGTAGTATCTTCAGGCACGTTCATAACGTCAACACCTATAGCATAACGACCACTCGGATCAAAAGTGAAACTTGATCCAGAAACTGTTATGGTTTGCCCATTTGAAAAACTTTGTGTTGCCCAATAATCATTCGAAGTAAAAGTATCAAGATTATATACTCGAAATCTGATATGGAATGTACATGCACCACCATAGGGACCATCGGGGTCTGATAAATTTGTTATATTAGAGTATATGGTTTTTGTGTCTCCTTCATAAATTGTCCCTGACGGTGATGTATAAATACTATTTATCTGAGCGTCATATTGCCCAAATAGGTTTAAAATTGATCCAAACAGAATAAAAACCATAAAGATCAATTGAATACTTGAAAACTTTCTCATTCCTTCCTCCCAAATTAAACAAATTATAATATATTTTCATTTTTTCTTAACTTCTTACGGCACACTTTCTTCAACAACCAACCTATAATCCCCGGTCTCAGCCTTCATATCTCCATCACCTTTTGGACTATCAAGATAATAAGCAACCCTTAGATAATAATTCCCGTTTGAAGGAGGAGTGTATTCAAAGATTGGTTCTCCAAATGTCCCACCTCCGGAATTATCATCACTTGCTACCAGATTACCACTTGAATTATAAAGCCAGTATTTAACATCAACCGTTGCATCACTACACTGGAAATCGTATGACTGACCACCTGTAAGATCAAAGTTGAACCAGTCAACATCATTCACTAAACTTATCTCCTGAACAGAGTTCACAGGAGTAGTTGAAGGTGCCAATGGACCTGTAGCAGTTGCCATAGTCTCATTTGCATCTAGACTCAAAGAGAAGAAGTCATCACTCAAATCAGAAGTTGCTCCACCGTCAGCTATAGTGATCTGAATTCTGTAATCTGTACCGTTACCTGATGTCAGTGAAGCCGGAGTTGTCCAGAAATAACTGCTGTCACTTGGAGTGTTCGTAACAATTGGACCTAGCAAGGATTCGCCCTTCCATAGCCAGATATTGACATCCTCTACAAAATTATCTGTCCATCTGATCTCATATTCTGTACCAAAGAGCCAGTTCTCTCCGCCGTTCGGAGAAACAACTATAATTTCTTTAGGTTCTGTTATTTCAAATGTCCATCCTGAAGTGAACGCACTTGATCCAGCTGTATTTCTTGCTCTTACTTTCCAATAGTAAGTTCCATAAGCCATAGTTGAAGCTGTATACTGACTTAAAGCAGTAGAAGTATCAATTTCAGGTGAACTAAAATCAGAATTATTATCTATCTGAATATTATAACCGTTTGCACCTGTTACATCATTCCAGTCAAAGGTAGGTGTCTGATCTTCAAATGAACTGCTGTCCGCAGGACTTATTAAAGTCGGTACTTCAGGGATAACTTCAAATATTGATAATGACCATAAAGAGCTGAATGCACTGGTTCCTGCTGTACTCCTTGCTCTGACTTTCCAGTAGTAAGTACCATAAGGCAATGTAAAAACTGTATATTCACTTACAGCAGTAGTTACATCTATCTCCGGTGAAGTGAAAGAAGAGTTATTGTCGATTAATATGCCATATTCAGTTGCACCTGTTACATCATCCCAATCAAAAGTTGGATTCTGATGATCCAGAGAACTTCCATTTGCAGGACTTACAAGTACAGGAGTTGCCGGTGCAGAAGGTTCGGTTATAGTAAACGTCCAAGATGATGAATAAGTACTATATCCTACAGCATTCTTCGACCTTACATGCCAGTAGTAAGTTCCATATGCAAGGGTTGAAGTTGTATAATCACTCAAAGAAGTTAAAGCCTCTACTTCAGGTGAACTGAAATCAGAATTATTATCTATCTGAATATAGTATTCATTTGCATCAGGAACATCACTCCAATCCAAAGTTGGAGTCTGATCTTCAGATGAACTTCCATCTGCAGGACTTTCAAGAGTTGGAGCTGAAGGTGGTAATGGAGTTCCGTTACCGTAAACAGCCACATTTACTGTTGATGCACCGGTACTCGCCAAAGTAATACTGTCATTATAGGGTTGTACAATTGTCGGACTAAATCTAACGAACGCAGTCTGTCCCGACATTACTTCAGCAGCCGTATAGGTAATTAGAGAATCGAATGTTACACTGTCCGTTGAAAGAGTGTATCCTGTTGGTGCTGTTATAACAACATTATCCAGCAGATCTGAACCATTGATATCAAACTTTCTATCCAGAGTTTTTCCGATCTGAATATCTCCGAAATAAAGAGCTGTATGGTCAACAGAAATAACCGGAATAAATCCCGCACCTGTTACAGAAACATTAACAGGGTCAGCACCTGTACTTGTCAGCCTGATATTTCCGTTATATGCAATTGAATCAGTTGGAGTAAATCTTACGTAAACAGTCCGACCTTCCATAGCATCAGCAGCATTATAAGTTACTATAGAAGTATATGTAACATCGTCTTTAGATAATGTATATCCTGTTAATCCTGTAATAATTACATTACTTGACAGATCAGATCCTCCAAGTGTAAATGTCCTAGCAAAAGAATTACCAACCATTATATCTCCAAATGCCAGACTGTCAGGAGCAACTGTAATTACAGGATCAGGTACAGGTATACAATTACCGGTTACAGCAACATTAACATCAGCGGCACCGGTACTTGCAAGAGTAATATTTCCGTTATATTCACGAATAGCAGATGGAGAGAATCTTACATAAACAGTCTGACCTGCCATAGTTTCACCAGCTGTATAAATGATAGATGGTGAATATGAAATATTGTCTTCTGAAAGAGTATATCCTTCGATAGAATTTATAACAACATCATTTGTCAGATCATAGCCACCCAGTGTAAATGATCGATCTAAAGAACTATCAAGCTCTACATTGCCGAATGGAATGTTTAACGGCAATGCTGTTATTGTAGGAACAGGTTCAGGAGAACCTTGTCCGGTAACAGCTACATTTACATTGTTAGCTCCTGTACTTGTAAATACTATATTTCCATTGTAAGTTAAGGTGTCGGCCGGAGTGAACCTTACGTATACAGTCTGACCGCTCGTAGCATCTGAAGCTGAATAGCTAATGGACGGTGAGTATGAAATATTATCTTCTGATAAAGTATATCCTGTTAATCCTGTTATGAGAACATCATCAGTCAGATCAGAACCGTCTAATATAAAAGTAAGATCTTTTGTATTGCCCACCTGGACATCATCAAAGTCAAGAGATGCAGGATCTACTGTAATAGTCGGAACTGGAGCTATACTGGTATTAACTGTTATCGTATCAGGTATGGATGAATTAGTTGCAAAATCAAAAGCAGTTGCAACAAGAACATAAGCTGTATCTGTAATTAATCCGGCAGTTGGGATATTAGCTGTCCAGTTAGTACCGGATACATATGATCCAATGTATGTAATTCCATCTATTACAAGATCAATATGATCAACTCCTACATCATCAAATGCAGTCATGTCAACTGAAATATCTGTTCCTATCTGAACAGTATAAGGACTTTGCGGATTAATAATCTGTAATTCTGGAATTATAAGATCGATATATTCACTTATAGTGAAGCAAGAATCACTGAAATCAAAAATATTAGAATCTGTTACACTGGTAATTTTAATTCTATAATCAGTTCCGGCGATTAAAGTATCAGGTATTGTCCAGTCGAAATTGTTATCGCTTACAAGATCAGCAATCCTACCTGCAATACTATCTTCAATGTATAATTCAATATTTACGTCTTCACTTATGTTATCAGTCCATGAGATCAGATTGGTACTTCTCATCTGCCAGTTTTCACCACCATTAGGTGAAATTAAAGTGAATTCTATATCATCATTAAAATTAATTGGATCAGTGAGAAGATTATCTTCAGTGCAGGAATTAAAAATAATTCCTGAAATTATAATGATAAGTAAGGTTGCTAATATTTCTTTTATTGTTTTCATATTTTTATTTCCCAGTTTTCTTTAGCTCCATGATTATACAGGGTACATGGAACTAATATATATAATATCCAAGACCAATAACTGCCTGATATGCACCTTTTTCAATATTGCTGAATATAGAATTGAAGCCTACAGCAAACTCAAGATCATGATATTTATAACCTATTCCTTGTGAATATGAAACATATACTGCGTTTTCTAATTTATTTTCAATAACTGCACCGATCCAGTTCACTCCAAGTTCACCTTCTGTAAACATATTATTTGTAAATTTAATCCTGTATCCCAACATTAAAGGTGACTGCATATAATTTACAGTCCAGTCATCAGGAACGTTTCTTGAAGTAGTAAAATATGAATACCCGACTTTTAAACTGACACTAGAATACCCATTAAGAGAATAAAATGTTTTCAGGAAAATGCCGTAACCTTCTCCACTGTTATCTTCAAATTTACCTAAAGGAAATGCACTTTCTACGGACAAACACATTTTTATAGGTTTGTTCGGGTTGTAGCCGTCAATATTATAACCCCTTTTGTCATATCCATAAACGTCATATCCGTACCTGTCATAACCATCTTTATTAAAACCGTCTCTATCATAATCCTGCCTATCGTAACCTTTTTTATCATATCCATCTTTACTGAAGCCCTGTTGGTCAAAACCTGAATGATCGTAACCATACTTGTCGTAGCCATATTTATTAAAATTATTTCTATCAAAACCGTACAAATTATAACCGTCTTTGTCATAACCTTCTCTGCCGTATCCATCTTTGTCAAAGCCATATTTGTCATAACCATCTCTATCATACCCGTCTTTATCATAACCATCTTTGTCATAACCTGCTGGATCATATTTCTTTTTATTTTGACTTTGTTCAGGAATTAAGAAAGAATTTATGCCCTCTTTAGTGTAACCCTCTCTGTTAAATCCTTCCCTGTTGAATCCGGTTTTATCGTACCCATCTCTATCAAATCCATCACGGCTAAAACCTTCTCTGTTAAATCCTTCTTTGTTGTACCCGTTTTTATCGTATCCATCTCTGTCATATCCTTCAATGTCAAAACCTTCAGGGTTGAAACCATTGTTACCAAATTCATTTTTATCAAGATTAAGTGTATAAACTATGCCTGCTTTTATCTTTTGAGGAAAAGTATAATCCAATAGATCATAGCCAATTTTTTTTAATGTAATGTTTTTGATTCCTTCCTCAACATAGATCTTATATTGATTTTCAGAAAAATTTCCGGATTTAACTATTTGATTAGAAATAAAATTTATGTATTTCAAATTTGTATTTATCTTGATCAAAGCACATTTGTTATTATTTTTATCTTTTACGGGTCTTAACTGCGCAGTTTTATCACCATGATTTTCCTTAAATGATGTTACTTGAAACGTAGCACAATTCAAATTCCAAAAGAACGAAAGGACCAAAATTATTGTTATTCTCTTCATCTTATTCCCGACTATTTTATTTGACAGTTATTTTTTACAGTATAGTAAATTACCTTATCGCAACGTTTTACCTTTTATTTTCTTTACATCCTTAGAGCTATAATCAGTTGAGCTCTCATGGAATTTTAATAAAGGAATAACACGTTTGCCTTTTTCCATTTTTGGAAAAAATACTTTATATTTTTTTCCTTTTATTTGAAACTTACCATATCGTACATCCTCAGAATTGATCAGAGATAAGCGATATTTGTCTCTATCATCATCAATGCCTGTAACTAATTTGAATGTACAGAATATATCCTCTCCAAAATCAATAACGATATAATCTTCTCCACCTTTTACAGCAACTCCGGGTGTATCCTTATCAATCTGCAATGTTTCTTCATGCACACGTCTGGTTAGTTCTAAATTTGCATCTATCTCTCTTTCTATTATTTTTTCGCTTCTAATTAGATAAAACGGTTCATCAACATAATATTGAACCCGTTCAAGATTGTCATTAGTATCTAACTGATACTCAGTTATTATCTGACGTGTAACATGTTTATAGGAACTACAAGATATCAATAAAGATGAAATTATCACACTCAAAGCTATTAATTTTATTTTTGAACCGGTTGGTTTTTTATTATTCATACTATTCTCCTATTGTTTTTCATTAGTCAATTCGTTAATTGGAACTATCTTACTATCCTGCATTTTAAATACATTCCAAGTATTGCCGTATTTCCCCATTGGAACAAAAAAAGTTTTAAGCAGATTTTGTCCTCTGTATACTCTTACTTTAGCACCTGAATTTGAAAGGGATTTTGAGTCACTGTTCTTTCTGTTAGTATAATCCTGAACAACGTATTCATACGATTCTGTGGATTTTTTATGAATTGTAATTGTTTCCGGTCCATACATATAAGTATCATCAAAATCCAGTTCTGCAGATACTTCCCCGGATTGAATAGATTTATTTTTTTTACAGGAAATATGAAACATTTCAGGACCAAATAGGTGTGCATCAAGATCTCTTGGAGAATCTCCCCATGTAAGTACTACTCTGATCTGTACGTCATCCAGATCAGGTAACATTGTAGTGTTCTGATTAATAATCGTCTCACCACCAAGCGATATTATAGTAAACCAGGAATCACTGTAACCTTCTTTACCCACTTCTATCGTATAGTTGCCCGAAGCAACATTTTTCACATAGTAATTACCGTCAGCATCAGTTTTAGCAGTGTATAATACTGTTCCTGTAAATGTATTAACTCCTTTTCTGACCTTTATCTCCGCATCCATGACCGGTTCATTATTGATCGAATTAAATATATATCCTGCAATATGACCTTTTCCTGAATATTTCTCGTCTATCTGCAGTATCGGTTCAAGTTTTGATATTCTATTACCTTCTACGGATATATTGTGATACTCAACTGCTTGATATCCATCTTTTTGAAATACTGCTGTATAATCATAATACTCTGGCAATTCAACTTTAAAAGTACCATTCGAAATATTGTTAGTTCGTTTTAATATTGTAGATGATTTTTTAATAATAATACTAACGTCATCAATAGTACTCCCACTGTATGCATCTTTTACGACACCTGAGATATTGCCGTATACAAACCTTTCTTCTTTGACTGGTTTCGGTTTATACTCGGTTGTTGTATATATCTGACTATTAAAAGTATTATCATATTCAGATTCTGCCAACCGCATTACATAACTTACACCCGGCCTTAAATTTACGGGAAATTTATAATCAAATGTTGTATAACCGCTTTTGTTTAAACTAATGCCATTGACACCCTGTTGAATATACATTCTATAATTTTTTTCTGAAATTGAATAGTCAATAATATGTTTTATATCGCTTGAATTAAATTGAATTTCCCTGATATCAGTTTCAACTTTTAACATAGCACATTTGTTAGTGTCAATATCCGGAACTTTTCTATACTGTGCTCTTTTATCATAGGGATCTTCTGCAAAAGAAGTAACTTGAAATGTTTTACTAAAAATCATTGACACAGATAAAATGACTATCAGAGTCATTATTTTATTCATTGAATATCCTTTAGCTTTTTTTATAATTAACTTATCTTTTACATCACATTAATAATTACGGGAACAAGTCTTCAGAGATCCAGTAATATCGTGCATCTGCTACTTCAAAGCTATATTTATAATTATTATCGTTCACAATTCTATTAAGTTCCTCGTATTTTTTAATAACGTTGTTCATAATATCACGAAATTCTTGATTTGTAAGATCTTTGATCTCTTTTTCTCCATAACACAGATTAGTGTAAGTGTACATAAAATTGTAAAGATCTTTCTTTTCATAATTATCCAACAGTTCTTCAATATTACTCAATAGATTTGTAAGTTCTCGAGATGAAACAAATAGAAGTTTTTTAAACAGATCATACTTTTGACCAGGTACTCTCATAACTGAAATACCTAAGTGGTATAACTGATACTTATTCCCGAAATTACCTTCTGCTGAATTCCCTAGATCATTAAGAAGTTTGTCCATTCCGGGACCAAAACTGTCTGCAAATTTATTTGATGAAGAATTATTATTTTCAAATTCAGACTTAACTTCTGCTGAAATTCCGGCATATATTTCATTTTTATTTAATTCTCTAGCATTAGATTCAAGTAAAGCGAATCTTTTCCACTCTCCATTAGGTCTCCATCCGGGTTCTTTATTCACATTCTGTTCTTTCCAAATATAATCATTCCCAATTTCACCTGTATCTAGATATTTTTTTCAAAGCTATTGGATCGTTGAAAAAGGCTGCCTGGATACCGTTTTTTCTTTCATTGACTGCTTCCGGTTCCCAATTTGGTTCTAAAACAACATTATTATCCCATTCTATCATCCTATATCCTGGAACCCATCCGTAGATAATATCCTTTTTCTTAAAATCAGAAAATCTCTCTGATACACCAAGAAGATACCACTCGGCATTGCTTACTATAGTTTTTTGATAAATGAAAAAGAAGTTAAAAAGTGCAGATTCTTTTCCAGTGTTTTCATAATTGTTACCGGGGCCTTTTCTAAAAGCAAGAATATTAGCTTTATCGCCTGAGTCATTTGCTTTTAAGTGCTCTATCCTATTAACTATCATTGCTTTTTTGTTTATCGATCTATTATCTGTAGCAAAGCAATGATGTGATAAAAGCAGATCTTTTTTATGTACCCAACCGTAATCAACTTCGTTGCTTAATTCAAAGTTACTACTATTATAATCATCCGCTTTGTAAAGTCGAACATATTCACCAGCTTCCTCACAGATGTAAAACTTGTCAAAGAAGTTTAAAGTTTTGAACTTTCGTCGCGAATTCAGATCAGTAAACGTTTCTGCTCCTTCTAATGTGCAATAAGCTTGCCATTCCTGCATCTCACTTCTTTCCGACTTGGAAGCAACAGTAAAATCATTGTATTTGTTAGGAATGTTGTACTTGAGCGGTTTTCTTAAAACAATTACATTACCGAATAAATTCAATGTAAAAGATAAAATTAAAACTGCGTATGTTATGTTTCTCATAATAGAACTCCTGCAGATTATAAGTTTTTTATATCGATATATACATCAACTCCAAATTTAAAAGAAGTGATTGCCGGATCGAAGTTATATTTATTTTCGGGAATACTGTCAACAGATAGATATTTTTCTATACCAAATTGTCCGTAAATCCTGATCTTACTGCTTAAATAATAATTTGCTTCCAGGTTCCAGTTCAGAACAGAAGCGCTATTATTTTTGGAATCATTGTATTTTCTGAATTCACCTATTTTTAAACCGATCTCTGTATTCCAATTTATTTTTGCGCTGTAATCATGCGCATAGAAAATATTAAAGCCGGTCCATTTATAGTATGTAAAGTCATGATCAGAGTAAATAAAATTGTAATCCTCATTTGATTGAGTTTGGAAATTGATCCTCAGTTTAAGCATTGCATCAAATTTATTTATCAAAAATGATCTGGAGAGTTTAAAATTCATATATACAGGCAATTCTTCTGGATCAAGTACCTGTCTAAAAGCTTCATAGCTTATACCCTTTCCGTAACTAAATGATAAAAGAAAGCCCCGCTCAAATTTATTCCATGGAGAAAAAAGGTGAATTCCTGAGATCCGATTATCAAATCCGCCTGAGATTTGATAATCGAATTTTGCCTTACTGTAAGAATCTTTATTCTCGACTTTCTGCAGGTTAAAACTTTTGAAATGTAAAGGGAATGATACTCCGGCAAAAACATAATCAGTCATGAATCTGTTAACTCCGAAATTTAAATAATACTCCTGCCTTGTAGAGTAGAACTGATCGAACTCATAACCTATTAAAGTGGTAACACCTTCTGTGTATATCTGGTTATAATCATACTCATAAAATCCATCAATAAAGTTACGATTGAATGAAATTTTACTGTCCAGATTTACATCAACTATTCCATTAAAATCATAACACGAATTGTAATCTATGCCTAGGATCTCTGAATTGAATTCACTCATGCCTTCATATTGCAGTACGTTGTTCATCATATAAGTTGAGTTAATTAGATAAAGATCGTGATAACGAGTATTTATTCCCGAAAAAACTAATACTACATTTATCAGCATCATTATTGTTACAAGAATTCTCATTTTTTACCTTATAATTTATTTTTTACTTCTTACCAGCCTGAAACCGTGAGGGGTTTGATTTATATGCGGTAATTTATTTTCTCTTGAAATAGTGGACACATAATCTGAAGTATTAAGCATTGACCCACCTCTCAGAACTTTAGTTTCAGCGAACGCAGGACCAGTAGGATTATCACTGACACCGAGAGTATAGCAATCTTCAAGATACCAGTCCCAGCACCATTCCGAAACATTGCCGAAAAGATCGTATATACCTAAAGAATTAGGAGATTTATCTGCTACAGGATGTGAAATGAACTGAGAGTTGTCTTTATACCATGCAATATCATCCAGATTAATATTTTCAGTTGAGAAGTTATTGTATTTTGCAACATATTCCCATTCTGCTTCTGTCGGTAATCTGAAACCGTTGGCATCGAAATTACATATAACATTCCATTGATTTTCGTTGCCGGTGTTTTTATTTATAATATAACATTGCTGGTATTTCATTTTCTCACTCAGAATATTACAGAATTCAACAGCTTCGTACCAGTTTACGACATCTACCGGAAAATTGTCTCCTGTTACATGGAATGGTTTAGTTGGTAATATCGCTTTCCATAATTTTTGAGTTACCTCATTTTTATTTATGTAAAAATCATTGACATATACTTCGTGTTCTGGTTTGTTATTATCAAAACTGTTGTTTGACCCCATGATAAATCTTCCACCTTTAACAAAGATCATATCAATATCAGGAATATCAATATCAGGTTGATAAACATAATTCAGATCCGGATTTGATTTTTTAGGTTGGCTTACAACTGGATCGGCTTTTATGGGTTCTGGACTTTTTTCATTGTTGTTACTTTCTGTGGTCTGCTGATAAAAATAATTTTGAATTATAGTCATTCTGTAGGTATTTTCCTGTTCTAACAGGGTTTCAAAATTATATCTGAAATTATTTGAGTCCCATGTAATATTAAGTTCTTTGATCTCACTTGAAACATACAACTTATATTCTCCATTCTTGTAATTTGAAGCTTTAGTAAGATGTTCCGAGTTAAAGTTTAAATTTTTCATATCTGTCATTACTTTTATAAGTGCACAGGCTTTACCTGAAGGATCAGAAACTTTTCTTATACTTGCAGTATTATCATTTATTAGTTTCTTTAATTTGACCTTAATAGGAGAAGTTTTATCTGAATTCTTGTTCTCCTGTTCCGCAGGTATAATTATTTCTTCAGTCCTTTTTTCAGGAGCATCTGTAATATTTTTATTTTCTTCAATTTGTGATGTTTTTTGTATTTCCTCATTTTTTTCTTCAAAATTTTGAGTGGGAACATCAATATTCTCATTTGTTTTTACGATATCATTATTAGTTTTATTCGGATCATTATTTGTTGTCTCAACTGCGATACTTTGATTTGTTGACTTTCCAGCATTCTCCCATATAAGAGTCATACTGCTCGAATTTTTATCGTATGCTTTAATGAACAAGATACAAGCATCGTTTAGTCCGCCTATGTATACTACAGACCCCTCTAACGATTCATTTTTGTTCATCTGTTTAAAAGATATACCTTTTTCCAAGTATTTTACCCAGTCTTTGAAGATATCGGTTCCATAACCTATATACAGGATCTTTTTGCTGCTATCAAATTCATAGAAATCGAAAATACCGTCTGTTGCAGGATCAACATACAATTCAAAGCCTTCCGGAGGTTCGAAATCTTCGCTTATAGCTTGAATTTCACCTGTAGAGATATTCATTGAAACACCATCTAAATGTTTACTGTACTTTGATTTGTCAATTATAACTTCCTTATTGTTAGCTTGTAAACTGACAACTATAAATATTAGCAAAATCAGTATTATCTTTCTCACAAATTCCCCTTTAAATTATTATTTTCTTTTTTATTTCGTTATAAAGTTCTTTGCGTCTTTTATCAGTTTCAGTTTGTCGTATAATCCTTTAATTGCCTGTTTCTTTGAAGAAAACATCTTGTCTATCCCTGCCTGCTTGATCTTCCAGCTGTTTGTTTTGTCGTAATAATAAACAATACCGGATTTAGCTTTTTCTGAGGCATATTTACCAAAGTTATCAAAGGTTATTTTGTAACATTTATATTTATTTTTTGAAAGTAATGCAGTTTTCTGATATCCCAGATCCTGTTCTGTATAATTCTGCCATTCAGGTTTTTCAATTTTGTTTTTAGTTACTTTAGGAGAGCTGTGAGCATTATTAAGCTGCTTTAATACTTCTTTGTCATTTATCTCGCCTTCTACACAGATGTAGATAGAATTATCGAGTTTATCTTCTATTTTAGTAGTTACTTTTATATTTTTAACTAATCCGAGTGATATAGAAATAATATTATCTTTCTTTGTCTGGTAATTTTCTATTTCAGAACGGCTTTCAAGATATACAGCGAAGCTTTCGACTGCATTTCTGATTGCAAGCTCTTTGCATGTCTGTCTTGCTTTGACCAATGATTCATTATCTCCATAAGTGTAAGTATAGCTACCCTGTATCTGTTTTGAGAGCAGGAGGGTAGAGAAGATTAGGAAGAATATTATGAGTTGCTTGGTCAAGTTATTGTTCCTTATTTTATCATTTTTTTGCTGTTGTACCTGATACAACAATGTTGTCGATAGACCAAGAATCGATACCACCATTTTTTGAAATATTTGCGGTGAATCGTATCTGCATATCTGCCGCCAGATTAGGTAGTGCACAGGATTGTGGAGCTGATGTTGATGCAGCCACATCATATATCACCTTCCATGCTGTTCCGTTGTAATATTCTACTACGAAATTAGGAGTTTTAGAACTATTAATAGAAATGCTCTGATCAAAAGTTAATGTTAATGAAGTGCACAATAAACCGTTAAAAACACCTGAAGTTAGGATAGCGCTTGTAATGTTACCATTACTTTCACCAATTGCTTTAGCACAATTCGAAGTTAATTCTGTTGCAATTCCCCAATTAACTACACCGCTATTAGTATATGTAAGTCCTGATTCAAAATCATTTGAATGTATTATTGAAAATACTTCACTTACGCCAAAAATTGAAGGCGTAGAAGCATCAGAAACCCTAATTTTGAAATTATCACCTATTAAATTATTTACGGTCCAAGTAAAACTTCCATTAGGGATACCAGTAGGTGTAGATGGGATTATTCCTTGTACTAAAGTGTTTGAACTGAGTAATTCTATTTTTACATTTCCAGAGGTAATATTTGTTTCCCATGTTATATCGTAATCTTTACCCATTATTAAAGTTTCAGTTGGAAGGGTTGCAGGAGTAAGAACTTTGATGTAAGGTGCTTGAATAAATATGCTACGAGTTTCTACATCCGTATTACCTGAAACATCCCATGCAGTTACAGTTAATGTGTAAGTAGAATCA
>JAFGVM010000020.1 GCA_016937995.1 Candidatus Delongbacteria bacterium | reverse complement strand
TCTCAATAGTAAATCGAGCCCTGAGATCATTTATAATCTCATACTTAACTATTCTTTTTGCGAGAAGATGGCCATAGCCTTTTTTAAGATGGCTTTCTCCATCTCTGCGTCTTCAAGAGCTCTCTTTAGCCTCTTGTTTTCTTTTTCCAAATCTGAAAGATCAGGTTTACCCGCAAAAGCTTTTTTACCTTCATTCAAATACGCCTTCTTCCATTTCGACAGAGACCAGTAATCTACTCCCAGGCTCTCGCTCACTTCCTTCATAGTTTTATCACTTTTGAGCAGGTACTCTACCGACTCAGTTTTAAACTCTTTTGTGTACTTCCTTCGTTTCCCGGACATGAGACCTCCTTTTTTATCATAAATTTAAGTTGGTCTTAGCATTTTGTCCAGCTTTTCGGGTATAGTCCATGATGAAGAACTTCAAAAAGCTGTGGATAAAATAAATAGAAGACCAAGAAAAACATTGAATTATAAAACTCCAGAAGCTATATTCTTTGGAGTGGGCTAACCGTTGCACTTATTACTTTAATTCAGGTTTTCATCCCTTCTGGACTTTTCCCAAAAATGTTATACAAGTAAAGATAAAACAATTTCAATGAAAAATTCTAATAAAATTCATATATTCCGGTTAACTATTAAAAAGGAACATAATGGAACAAATAAAAAAACTTATAAATATCGTTGCTAAACTCAGAGATAAAAAGAATGGTTGCCCCTGGGATATAAAACAGACACCGGATACTTTAAGAAAATATATTCTTGAAGAAGCTTATGAAGTTATCGAAGCTATTGAAGACGATAATAAAGAGGAGTTAAAGAAAGAACTCGGCGACCTTCTTCTACAGATAGTTCTTCAGTCTCAGATCGCTAGTGAAAATAATGACTTTAACATAGAAGATGTTGCTGAATCCATCAGTGAAAAACTTATCAGAAGACATCCGCATATTTTTGGAGAAAGAGAAAATGATCTCAGCGCTGAACAGGTAAAACTTAACTGGGAACTGATAAAGAAAGATAAAGAGGGTAAGAAAAGAATTCTTGATGGAGTCCCGAGAAGTTACAATGCCTTGTTGAGATCTTTGAGGATACAGGAAAAAGTAGCATCTGTCGGTTTTGAATGGGATAACCCAGTTGATATCATTGAAAAAATCAAAGAAGAGATGGGAGAACTTGAAGAAGGTATCCAAAATAATGACACTGCCAATATTGAAGAGGAGATCGGTGATGTTCTGTTTGTAATGGTAAATCTGGCTAAGAAACTTAAGGTCAATCCCGAGGATGCTCTTCAGAAAGCGAACAACAAATTCATCAGTAGATTTAATTATATCGAAGAGAAGGTCGAAGATAACGGAGAGAAGATGAGAGATAAATCTTTAGAAGAACTGGATTTTTTCTGGGATGAGGCTAAATCTAAAGAAAAGAAATAATGCCCTTATCACTATTTGGAACAAGGGACTCCAGTCCCTTGCATAACACGGAGTCATTATGACAGAAATTACCAGTGCTAAAAATGAAAAAATAAAAGACCTTATTAAATTCAGAAATAAGAATGGTAAGCTTTCCGAAAATGAAATTTTGATCGAGGGAAGTAGAGAACTTGAGAGAGCTTTAGCAGCAGATATTAAATTTTTAGAATCATATTTTTGCCCTGAACTTATAGAAAACGATCAGAAAGAATTATTCGCAGATGTTATGGCAAACTCTGAAAAATTGATTCAGGTCGATAAGTATGTTTTTGAGAAGATCGCGTATAAGAACAATCCGTTCGGAATAATTGTCAAAGCAGAATTCATTCCTTCAAGATTTGATGATATCAAAATTGATAAAAATTCTTTGATCCTTGTCGCTGAATCTATTGAAAAACCCGGAAATCTCGGTGCTTTGATAAGAACTGCTGATGGAGCAGGGATTGACACTATAATTCTTGCAAATAAGATCACTGACTATAGAAATCCAAATGTTATCAGAGCTTCTACTGGAACTATATTTTCAAAGAAGATCGTTGAAGCAGATACTACAGATGTTATTACATTTTTAAAAGAGAACAATGTTGAGATCGTAGCTGCTGATCCCTATGCTGAGAAGATGTATTATGATATCGATTATTCAAACAAAGTTGCTATTGTAGTCGGTTCAGAAGCTTTTGGATTATCCGATGAATTTAAAGAAAATGCCAATACTTTGGTCAAGATCCCGATGGAAGGTTTTGCTGATTCTCTGAATGTAAATCAGGCAGCAACGATCGTGCTTTACGAAGCAGTCAGACAACGAAAGCTGTAGTGATGAACCCATGTAATGTTGGGGACGATTTCTTATCGTCCCCTTTTTTTAATAAACAGAATCATAGTTATTCAATTGACTTATTGTCTTATTTTAGTTATATTGCTAATATCATAATTTAAATATAAAGGAGTAAAAAATGAAGTTAAAATTACTAGGTTTTCTTTTTGTCATGATTGCGTTAATGGGAATCATGATCTCGTGTAGTGACGATGACGATGGCTCAACATCTCCAACAGTTGATACAACATCACCTACTGTTTGGTTTATAGCACCTGCTGACAGCTTTGAAGTGATCGGTGGCATTCCTGTTACAATGACTGCTGGAGCTTCCGATAATGTCGGAGTAACAAAAGTTGAATTCTATGTTGACAGTATTCAAGTATCAGTTGATAGTATTCCTAGTCCGTTCGAATATATTTGGGGAACTGTTGACAAAGAAGGTGACCATATTATTTTCTTGAAGGC
This sequence comes from Candidatus Delongbacteria bacterium, assembly GCA_016937995.1. Lineage (GTDB taxonomy): Bacteria > UBA4055 > UBA4055 > UBA4055 > UBA4055 > WTAK01. The sequence goes on along the minus strand of JAFGVM010000020.1, from coordinate 30,917 downwards.
TTATGATGAAGCGGGTAATATCGGAGAGTCTTTACATATTCTTGTAACAGTAACTCAAACACAAACACTGACCGTAAACATCCCTAACGGATCTGAAGTATGGAATCAGGGAAGTATTCATGATATTGTATGGAATGTTAACACTGAAGACAGTTTGGTGAAAATAGAACTTTTCCGTTCTTCAACAATATTTCAGTATTACATTTCCGGTTCTTCAGAAAACGATGGTATTTTTTCATGGACAATCCCTGATGATCAATTAACTGCAACCGATTATACCGTCAAGATCACAGGACTAGAAACTACGATAAGTGATGTCAGTAATTCAGGATTCACTATTACAGATTCTCCTTTTATTCAGATTACAACACCAAACGGTGGAGAAAATTGGACAGTGGGAACTGATCAGACTATACATTGGCAGGATAATCTTTTTGAAGATGTAAAAATAGAATTATTCAGAGCTTCAACTCTTGAGGCAACTATAAGTGATTCTACTGCAAGTAACGGTTCATTTGTCTGGAGTATTCCATTAACAATACCTGTCGGTTCAAATTATAAGGTCAGAATAACAAGTATTCCTGTAGGAACGATAGTGGACAATAGTGATGCTTCATTCACTATTTCCGCACCGTAAATATAAAAAGAAAAGGGCGTTCAAAAAAAACGCCCTTACAATTTTTGTCTTCCTGAATTTATTATGTCATATTCGTGCTTGACACGGATATCCAGGGGTAGCTTGATACGTGATAAATCACGTCTTTACGGAATCTTTATTTTACCAAGATCATTTTCTTTGATTCTGACCTGTCATTGACCTTCAATGTATAAAAATATAGTCCTGAATTAAGATTTGTAGCATCAAAATTCACTGAATGTGAACCTTTTGTCATTTTTTCATTCTTTAAGTTTGATACTAACTCACCTTTAGAGTTATATACTGAAAGTTTTACATCAGCATTATTTTTCAAAATAAAATTTATACTTGTAACCGGATTGAACGGATTCGGGTAGTTCTGTGACAGTTCAAAATCTTTTGCAATAGAAACTGGTTCAGCTTCTATACTACCTGTCTTATACGCGACACACCAAGTTGACAGGAACTGCTCTTTTTCCAAATACGAGTTCCCAGAACTTGCAGGATCGGAATATTGACATCCTGCGAAAGTAAATGTAACACCTTGTGAATATCGGCCATGGTTAGAGAAACTCCACCCTTCATCAACGACATCATCAGTGTTTGTAACATTAGCGGCATACTTTATATACCATATCGGGTCTTCCGGAATACCTGTTTCCACTTTATCAACTAACAACTCACCCCAGGAATCACCACCATCATACGAAATAGTAGCATATCCATCATCATAATACTTATAAAAATTGTATAAACTGTCTGTTTCAAACGGAATTGCTCTAAATTCCGGTTTGTCAAGCCATCCAGCAAATAATTGTCCGTATCCAGCATAACTGATACTTAAAGTATTGAAATCATCATATTTCCATTCAATTCCATTATCTTCAACTTCCCATCCGTTATGAGTATCTACAAAATTTGCTATTAATACAGCTTTTTGCCATGTAACTCCTGTTTCACTGATCTGACCTCTCAGATCGTAATAACCTGATCTGAACCCATTATCTGTCCATGGATAAATGACATAGTTGTTATCACTTGATGCAGGGAAAACTTTCAAAAGAACATGTACTGTATTATTTTCTGTTGTAACTGCTGAAATATTCCATGAAATAAATGGGTCATCCATAGTAACTGTTGTAGTATCGTAAACTACTTCCTCTGTAATGTAGTTGTATCCAATCGAATCATAAGTTGTCAAAGTCTCTCCGTACCAGTCAAAAATATCTGAAGCATTAATAGTATAAAATGCGCTGAACATACCTGGCATTGAAGGATCTTTCCAGTTAGGTTCCCATGTCCCTGAATTATCGTCAGCACCCCAGTCGGTTGTATAAACATAAGAAACACTTGGATTTATTTGACCATCAATCGCTGACATTACTACTCCGATCCCGTAGCCGGTTCCATTTCCATAAATATCTTTAGCGTAACTAAAATGCATATTCCCAAATGCTGATAAAGTTGGTGTATCCACATAACTTATACAATCATATTTAAGTAGATTATGATCTGTCCATTCCCAGCTGCCTGCATCAAAAGGTGTCTGTGTTCTGCCTACAGTTACTGATAAAGCCAGACTGTCAAGACTTTCATTCCATCCCTGAGTCCAGTAATAATATTCCGAATCCGGATCATATACCACATCACCAGTACCCTGCCATGCATTCGGAATAACAGTACCGCTTTGGGAACATTCCACTCTTCTCGGGTTCGTCCAGGTTGTAAAATTATACCCCCAGGAAAAATCACCAATTACGAACATCGGTTGTGATATAGTATGATCTGAAGTTGTATCATAATCATTGAACATCCCAAAAACATATCCATTAATGAATTCACACGTATAAGGATATCTACCACCGGGATCAGTACCTACTGTTTGATAAATTGAACTATCGTAAACCTGAAAATTTCCGTATGAGAAAGTTGGATTCGATGGATCTCCTTCGATCATTCCTGCAAGTCCACCAATGGTTCCTGAACCAGAAAGTAAATATAGTTTTCTGAACACTGAACCATACATATCTTCTTCGATAAATGTGTTAAGATTATACTGTACTTTTCTGTTATAACCCTGATACCATCCGTAACCGTTAGCACTCTTACCAAACATTCCATCGTTATTTCCATAATACATCTTACCTGATGATGAAGTTATAGAATTGTGTTCAATCATTCTAGGTGCTTTTACGAGTTTCTGCGGTTTTGCTAACCTTGGATTGAAAGCAAAAGAATAGGATATAAAAACAAATAACATTACCAAACTTAAACGTTTATACATATCATTCTCCTCGATATTTAAAAATCATTCACTAATTATTTTTGATATAATTACAATAACTATAAAATCAGTAAATAGCAACACAAAAATATTTTAAATTGTGTTAATATATTGATTTTTAGACGCGATGAATCGCGTCTCTACCAAATCCGATTAGGTCGAACACATAGGTTCGACCCTACTTCTGACTTCTGAAATCTAACTTCTAACTTAAAATATGCAATGTAGAAGACGTCCCGATCTTGTCTGCACCGGCCTCTATAAATTTTCCAGCAGTTTCTTTATCTCTGATCCCTCCTGATGCTTTGATCCTGATCTGGTCTTGAAAACTCTCTTTTATAAGAGAAATATGTTCTAATTTTGCACCGTCACCAACGAATCCAGTAGAAGTTTTTACAAAATCGATCTTATTTTCAATAAGCAAAGTGGTCAATGTTATTATTTCACTGATGTTAAGCAATGAAGTTTCAATGATGACCTTTAAGATCCTACCCTCACAATATTTTCTATAAGCTGCAAATTCTGTATATAATTTTTTCCATTCCTCATTCTTCACAAGACTGTTATCAATTACAAGGTCTATCTCAATCGCACCGTTGTAAATAGCATCCTGTATCTCGTACAGCTTAACGCTCATAGAATTATAACCCAGAGGAAAACCGATTACGGTACAGAGAGAAAGCTGATCCATTGCAATAATGTCGGAAGCAATGTTAACAAAAGATGGAGGGACCACCAAAGTAGGGATGTTATTTTCCAAACATAATTCTACGGCATCTTTAATGTCATCGTTTGATAATCCCTGCTTTAAAATAGTGTGTTCAAGATATGAATTCAATTGCATTTGAAACTCCTGGTTATAAATGAAAAAGGGTGAACAAAAGCTCACCCCTGAAATCTAATCAAATAAGTCTATTTAAACAACCGTGCTTTGTAAGTCTTAGTGTAATTCCCAATTAAAAGTATATTAACAATTTTTCGCATGAGAATCCTTTTATTTTATCAATATCGTTTTTAAACTTCCGCGATAGTTATTTGTCACCATTCTGATGAAATATAATCCGGTGGCATATTCTGAAGCATACCATTTAACTGAATGTCTGCCCTTGTTAATATAAGAATTCAGAATATTCTCCACAAGTGATCCGTTTTCATTGAAGATGCTTATTTTAACATTCGAATCTGAGCTTATATTAAATGAAATTTCTGTAACCGGATTAAATGGATTAGGGTAATTTCCAACAAGTTCAGAGGTTAAAGGTAAATATTGTTCATCAATACCTGTATTATTTCCTGCTATATAGATATCATCAACCGCCCATCCGTCAACATTATAAAGATTCCCATCCAACGTCCATGACAGAAATAAAGGATCAGGGAAGTCTGTTAAGAGCAGTGCTATTTCTTCAGGTCCAATATCTGTGGTTCCCGCGTCATGAAAAAATCCTGTAGGATACCAGTCGAACATATTTGAACTCATTTCCAAACTGATCGATAATCCAGGTTCAAATGCATCATACATATGCTTAAATCTAACCTCTAAAGTATCAACTCCTGTAGTAGAGATCGGTGGAGTTACATATCTTCCTGTAGCCGGATTGGCTTCTATCTCAGAAAATGTTGTATATAATTCCGGTGATGTCCCTCCTGCATATGATGTGTTCTTAATTTCCCATCTTGGAGTACAATTGATATTAAACTGGGTCCATCCTGCCCAATCAACAAAATCCTCTTCAAAAGGTAATGATTTTGGAGTATCATAATTTACAGTATGAGTATTTGACGGTTGAGATTCTACTGTTTGTGACCCGGTATAATAAGCAGTTACTTTGTAGGTATATGTATTTCCTGGGATAACGTCAACATCAAGGTAATTTAAGTCTGACGTTGTGGTAATTTGAATTTCATTCCTGTATATAATGAAGTGATCCAGAACAAGCTCACCATCAACTTCCGGAGAGATCCAGTTAAGTTCTATCCCATCATAACCTATACTTGCTACCATTTGTTCAGGTGGATTAGTATTCATTCCGTAACTGAAAGTTATAGTTTCTCCGGCTAATCCGATATTATAAATGTTTATACCACCGTCCAGACCGCTGTATAAGAAGCAGGTTGGATTTGAGTTGGAATTAAATTCAGTTCTACCCAAACCTGCGCTGAACTGGGCATAATTTATAATTCCGATATTTGTAACAGTACCGTTTGGCCTGTAAATATATACTTCATCCGGTGGACCGTTCGCATTACCATTTCCCGCTGCTGTGTTAATTCTATAGATAAGAATTCCGTCATCTGATCCCGGCAAGCTCGATTCGTACAATCCTTCCTGTTTTCTGTATTCTAAAATAAAATATTCAGTCGTGGAATTTGGAGAATTTATCCTGAATATATTGTTATCCTGCTGTGATAAAGGATTTAAGGCATATTCTCCTGCAGTTGAAATAACGGGAACTTCATCAATCCAGTTACCATATTTATATTTCATAAAGGCACCCATATACTGTGGTGGATTCGATGTAGAATTCATGATATCCCAGGCACCCACAGCATCGGGAGCTGCAGCGTCATAATAATGATAAAGGTCAGGAGCTCCCAGAGTATGAAAAAATTCATGACAGATAACTCCTGTATGGAAATAAGTTGAACTTCCTGTAAGATCAAAATTATAGTCATACACTCTCTTTCCGTGTATCTCTACGGTTCTTGTGTACAAAGCCCATCTGTGAGGCCATAACAATGATGCCCAGGCACCTGGCATTCCACTTATCAGAAAAACCACGTTATCAACATAACCATCGTGGTCTCCATCAATTGCAAGCCGTTCGGGAATTTCGCTTTCCACAGCTGCGACTGCTCTTTGGAGCAGCGAATGCTCTCTCTCTGTCGATTCAGAATCTGTGGAATATCCATCAGGATTTGTTGTCGCATTATAAGGTTGAAAATATGATCTGTCATAAATATCCTGATATGACAAATTATAAGTATAGTCAGTAGTAACGGGATAGTAAGTGGAATTGACTGTCAGTTTATTGTAAGATGTTTCCCTGAAATAATGATTGAGTGACGGTCCTTGAGGAGTGTTAAAATAATTATCATAATAAGATCTTGGCTGCCCGAAACCCTCCTCCTCTCTTTCATCATTGAACCTGATGAAAATAACAACATTTTCTATAGTTCCCGTAGTTGGAGCATCTTTTCTTTTTGGATAATTGCTATAATATTCTACTCTTTTCTTATAAATTTCTGAGGAAATAACTGCTCTTTTTTCTATTCCTGCAACTTCAGGGTCCATACTTCCAACGATGACATCACCCGGAATTACATCCCCGTTATAATTTATACCGTAGTAATACCATCCATCACTTCCCTGGATAATAGTATAGTCATTTTCATCATGCAGTCTGTTAAAGAACTCATCCCCAGATGAAAAACAATTTATTTCTGTTCCATCCCCCTGTTTCAATACAACAAAAATGTCACTTATATACGCAGAGAATATCTGTGTAATTATTACGAAAAATAATGTAACAAAATTTAGTCCTTTCATATCACTCCCATACTTTATTCAAGAAATAATATAGTCTTTCTAACATATTTATCCAAGAACAAATATCATGATTGCTACTAGGGTCCCCTTGATCGTTTATTCTCTTGCAGCAAAAATGTTTAGTTAACTTATTGCTTTTTACGTTAAAAAAATTTAATATCTATACTATAATTTATTGTATGTATCATTACACCAGGTGAGTCCATGTACGAAAGAAAACCGGCAGTTGAAGGTTCCTTTTATCCAAAAGACCCGAAAGAAGTTTCTAGAATGATAGATTCTTTCGATTCCAAGATTGAACTGCCAGAGGAAATGTTAACTAAAAGACCTAAGATATTGATCATTCCTCATGCCGGATTATTCTTCTCGGGACTAACAGCCACCTACGCTTACAAACTGGCATCCAACTTTAAATATGACCGTATCGTAATTTTTGCTCCCTCCCATAGGGTATATTTTAAAGGTATGAGCTGTGCAAAATATGACAGCTACATGATAAATGGCAAAAATATGAAAATTGATTCAGAGTTCTCAGAGCAGATATCCGGTATTTTCGACCTTCCTTTTATTGAACAGGCTCATTCCGAAGAACATAGTGGTGAAATTCAATTTCCTTTCATTTATCATTATTTCCCGGGAATTGAAGTATCAACATGTGTATATTCAGAATATGATCCGGATGAATTATCACAAATTATAGATCACATACTGCTCAATTATACTGAAACCCTGATCATTATATCTTCTGACCTTAGCCATTTTCATTCGTATGATAAATGCAGAAAAATAGATACAGTTCTGATCTCAGGAATAACAGCACTTGACATTGAAAAGATCTCATCGGGAGAAGCATGCGGGATGATAGGGATAAAAGCTGCTGTAGATAGTTCCAGAAGAAATAATCTAATACCCAACATTCTCGATTATAGAAATTCAGGAGATATTATTCGTGATAAAAGTAGTGTTGTAGGTTATGTTAGTGTATCTTTCACATAAATATTATAAACCAAAATCCAAGGTAAGAAATGAAATTAAACAGAAGAAAAATAGCAGAGATATCAGGTGTATTTATCGTTACTTTTGGTGCCTTGATCCTCATTGGATTATTATCAACATCTTCTACAGGGAAATTCGGAAAAGTTGTACAATTCATTTATTCTATGTCTTTTGGAAATGTTATCAGCTATATAATTCCTATTTATTTATTTGTTGAAGGTTTTTTGATATTCAAAGAAAAATCATTCTTTTTACAGATCAAATCTTTTTTGATATTCATGATTTTCGGAATAATAGTATCTTCAATTATTGGTCTTTATCAATTCGGACAGAACAATAATTTTTTTGTAGAAAGGATCAGTGATCACGGCGATCTTCTGGGTAGTACAGGATTTTATTCAAGTAGATTTTTAAATAAAATGTTCGGTCTTATCGGAAGCTATACATTTTTAGCTGGTATTACTTTGATCCTATTGATGTATGTTTTCGATTTCAGGATCATGAAGATGCTCAAAGTACTGGTCTATCCTTTCAAATCAACATATTTGTTTATAATCAACGGTTATCAGAGTTTTAGAAAAAATCTTATAAAAAAGAGAATTGAAAAAGAAATGAGAGAGAAACAGGTGGATATTCAGAAACCATCTGAAGATGATTTTCTAGAAAGTAATGATCTTGAATATACGGAAGATATAAACATTATTTCAGAAATTCCTGATAATTTAGATCCTCTTGATGATAATATCGAATCAAAACCGGTCGATGATACTAAAGTAAAGAACATTAAAATTGAAGAGGCAGTCATAGAAAAAGAAGTCGATTTTAAGAATAAAAAGGTAAAAGAGTATAAATATGAACCACCTAGCATTGACCTGCTTAATGAATCAAAAGTAAATATCAATATCATAGAAAATGAAGAAAAACTAAGAGAAAATGCAGCAATTCTTATCAATAAGCTGCAGGAATTCTCTTTGGATGCGGAAGTAGTACAGATAAACCCCGGTCCGGTTATTACTCAGTATGAAATAAAACTTGCAAGCGGAGTAAAAGTAGCTCGTGTTGCATCCCTGGAAAAAGATCTTGCCATGGCATTAAAAGCTAAAAGTATCAGAATTGTTGCTCCAATTCCAGGTAAAAATACTGTTGGTATAGAAATCCCAAATTCAAAACCATCAATTGTTTATCTGAAATCAATAATAAATTCTGAAAAGTTCATTAATCATAAGTCGAAACTTGCAATTGCCCTGGGAAAACTTATTTCGGGAGAGAATTATGTTCTTGATCTGGCCAAAACACCCCATCTTTTGATAGCAGGTTCTACCGGATCAGGTAAGTCAGTGTGTATCAATGGGCTGATTTTATCAATTCTTTATAGAGCTACGCCTGAGGAAGTGCAGTTCTGCATGATAGATCCAAAAAGGGTTGAACTATCAATTTATTCCAGCTTATTACAACATCATTTATTAAGAATAGACGGTATTGATGATCCTGTTGTTACAAACCCTGAAGATGCAGTGAGATTATTAGAAGCTTTAGTGCAGGAAATGGAGGACAGATATGAAATACTGCAACAATCAGGAACAAGGAACCTGGAAGAATACAATAATATGGTCCAGTCAGGTGAATTAAAAATGAATGAGTTCAGAAACACACCATTCAAAAAAATGCCGTATATAATTTGCATAATGGATGAATACGGAGATTTGATGATGACTTCCGGTAAAGCTGTAGAAGATCCAATTTGCCGTTTAGCTCAAATGGCCAGAGCTATCGGGATCCATATGGTTCTTGCAACTCAACGGCCTTCGGTAAAAGTTGTTACCGGTGCAATTAAAGCAAATTTCCCTACCAGAATAGCTTTTAGGGTTATCAGTCAGATAGACTCTAGAACGATCCTTGACACAAAAGGTGCTGAATCACTTCTTGGAAAAGGAGATATGTTATTGGTACCACCGGGAGAATCTGATCTCGTTAGAATACAGAACGCACTTGTTGAAACAAATGAGACAAATAAAGTCGTTAAGCATATTGCAAATCAACCTAGTGATTTTGATAAAATATCAATAAAAGCAAAACCTTCTGCAGCACAGATTGCACAGATGGAAGGTATTTTCGGTGACGGGGACGGCGGTTCTGATGATGACAAATATGAAGAAGCAAAGAGAATGGTCATAAATTCAGGAATGGCATCGGTCTCAATGTTGCAGAGAGGATTATCTGTCGGATATGCCAGAGCAGGAAAACTTATCGATCAACTTGAGAGAAATGGAGTGATCGGACCTCATCAGGGTTCTAAATCAAGAGATGTACTGAAAAATACGTTGGATGATCAGTAAAAAAAAGCCCCAAATATTTGGGGCTTTTTTTTTAAAACTGGCTTATTCTGTAGCTTCTTCGATTACTTCTTCCTCAGGTTCTTCAATACTTTTTACTTTTAAATAATTATACTTCGCTAATCCTGTACCACAAGGCAACAAATTACCCATGATAACATTCTCTTTAAGTCCTTCAAGATAATCAGTGGCAGAACTTATAGCGGCATTAGTTAAAACTTTAGTTGTTTCCTGGAAAGATGCAGCTGAGATAAAACTGTCAACCTGAAGTGATGCCTGAGTTATTCCGAGCAACAAAGGTTTATAAGTAGCAGGACGTGCTTCTCTGTAAGTTATCTCTTTCTTCTTTGCTTCTTTTAACTTTTTATTCTCATTCTCAAGTTCATAAGTAACGAACATATCGCCTTCTTCAAATTCTGAATCTCCCGGATCCTCAATAACTACCTTATCATAGATCTCATTGTTTTTTCTTGCCAGAACGAATTTACTTACTTGATCACCATCCAGGAATGAAGTATCATTCGGATTTACGATCTGAACTTTCTGAAGCATCTGTCTAACAATGATCTCGATATGTTTGTCATTAGGGTTTACACCGGATGATCTATATACTTCCTGGATCTGGTTTACAAGATAGTGCTGAACTTTAGTAGTTCCTAGTATTTGAAGAATGTCATGTGGTTTTACTGAACCTTCAGTGATCTTTTCTCCTGCATAAATTACGTCTCCATCATGAACAAGAATATGCTTACCTCTTGGAACAGCATATGTTCTAACTTCTGATCCGTTAAGGTCTTCAACCATGATCTGTTGAGAGGTACCTTTAAAATCACCGTACTTAACAATACCGTCAATTTCAGATAGAATAGCAGGATTTTTAGGAGTTCTTGCTTCGAAAAGCTCACTCACTCTTGGAAGACCTCCAGTAATATCCATTGTTTTACCATGAGTTCTCTGCATCTTGATTAGAGATTGACCGGCTTTTACTTTTTGCCCGTCTTCAACCTGAAGAGCACCACCAGAAGGAGGTAAATATTTTGCAAGTTCATTACCGTCTTTATCAACAACATAGATCATAGGTTTTAATGCTCTTTCCTTAGGCTCTATCATCACTTTGTATTTTCTTCCTACCTTTTCATCGAAAGAAGTCTTGAAAGTGATACCTTCTACAACATCTTTAAATTTAATTTGTCCCTTAACATGAGAAAGAATGACATAACTGTATGGATCCCATTTGAACAGTACCTGATTCTTTTTTACTATCTCTTTATTTTTAACAAGTAAATTTGAGGAGTATGGAATACTTTCATTCATTACTTCCTTACCGTATTTGTCGATCAATCTTAATTTGCCGCTTCTCCTGATAACGATTCGGTTCTTATCGTAAATGACAGTTTCAACATTTTCAAGTTCCACTGTTCCTTCATATTTTGCAACAACATCAGATTTTATTGTTGCAATATCAGCAGATCCACCAACATGGAATGTTCTCAGTGTCAACTGAGTACCAGGTTCACCAATAGATTGAGCTGCCATGATACCAACTGCCTCACCAACAGATACAAGCTTACGGTTAGTTAAGTTTTGACCGTAACATTTAGCACAAACACCTTTTTTTGCTTCACATGTTAAAACCGATCTTATTTTAACTTTCTCAACGTCATGATCCATGATCTTTATAGCGATCTTTTTTGTAACTAAAGTACCTGCTGCACAAATTATTTCACCGTCTGAGTTTTTACTATAGTCTACGACATCCTCTGCTAAAACTCTACCGTATATCCTGTCAATAAATGATTCAAGTATCTTATCACCTTCTTTAAGATCGGTAATATCAATACCCATTATTGTTTCACAATCATTTTCTGTAATTACAACATCATGAGCCACATCTACAAGTTTTCTTGTCAGATAACCGGCATCAGCCGTTTTTAACGCAGTATCCGCAAGTCCTTTCCTTCCACCATGTGTTGAAATAAAATAGTCTAATACAGAAAGTCCATCAATGAAGTTAGTTTTAATTGGATTTTCAATAACAGAATCAGATGAAACTTCAATTTTTTTCTGAGGTTTTTGCATAAGTCCTCTGATACCGCAGATCTGCTTTATCTGAGTTCTAGAACCCCTTGCCTTAGAATCCATCATCATAAATACCGGATTGAACCCGTCATTATCAAGTCTAAGATTCTCATACATGTCATTTTCGATCCTATTAGTTGCTTTAGTCCATTCATCCACAACTTTATTATATCTTTCAGTATCAGTTATCTGACCCTCTTCATATGAAGATTTTATAAGTCCTACTCTTTTTTCTGCCTGAGCAAGCATTTTATCCTTTTCATCTGAAATCACAAAATCATTTAATCCTATTGAGATACCGGATTTTGTAGCATAATAATAACCGAAATCCTTAAGTCTATCCAGGAATAAAGATGTAGCACTGAATCCTACTTCTTCAATTGCTTCCTCGATTATTCTCTCAACATTCGAACTGATCATAAGTTCATTATAGAATTTTGCATCCATCATTTCTTTTGGAAGAACTTCATTGAACATAACTCTTCCAGGAGTTGTATCTATTAATTCACCTTTGTAAAGGAACTTGATGTTCGAGTGATAATCTAAAGTTTTAAAGTCCAAAGCCATTTCAATTTCATCAACACTGGAAAAAACTTTTGGGTTTTTAGATTTTTCAGCTTTTGTTTTTGTCATATAATAAATACCCAAGACCATATCCTGAGTAGGGTATGCCACAGGTTTTCCTGATGCAGGATGTAACAGATTATGAGAAGCCATCATCAACAGTCTTGCTTCAAGTTTTGCTTCCGGAGATAATGGAAGATGTACAGCCATTTGGTCACCGTCAAAATCAGCATTAAATGCTTTACATACAAGCGGATGAAGCTGAATTGCCTTTCCTTCAACTAATGTTGGTTGAAATGCCTGTATACCCAGCCTGTGCAAGGTTGGTGCTCTGTTTAGAAGAACAGGATGTGCATCCACTAATGCTTCTAATAATTCCCAAACTTTATCTGTTCCGTTCTCAATTTCTTTTTTAGCGTTCTTAATTGTGGTTACACTTGGATCATATTCAATAAGTTTTCTGATCAAATATGGTTTATACAGTTCAAGAGCCATTTCTTTTGGCAGACCACATTGGTTCAAATTTAATTTTGGACCGACCACGATCACAGAACGGCAGGAATAATCAACCCTTTTACCAAGGAGATTACTTCTAAATCTACCCTGTTTACCTTTAAGTGAATCAGATAAAGATTTTAATGCTCTTTTACCGTCACTTCTAACAACATTATTCTTACGTCCGTTATCAAATAGTGAATCAACCGATTCCTGGATCATCCTTTTTTCATTTCTTACAATAACCTCTGGAGCTTTGATGTCCAGCATCTTTTTAAGTCTATTGTTCCTGATAATGACCCTACGATAAAGATCGTTGAGATCAGATGTGGCAAATCTTCCACCTTCTAAAGGAACCAATGGTCTTAATTCCGGAGGAATAACAGGAACAACATCAAGCACCATATATTCCGGTTTGTTGGTTTCCATATTATTTTTAAAAGACTCAACAACGCTTAATTTTTTAAGTATTTCGTACTTTACAGCTTCTGATTTTTCATTATTGATCTCTTTTCTCATTTCCTTGGATAATCTTCGTACATCCGTTTTTGACAACAATAAACGAATAGCTTCCGCACCTATTTCTGCCTGAAACTGTTCGTAATCCTGATACTCATCTTCATAATTTTCAGTTTTCTCCAGAATATCATTGTAGTCACTTTCTGATATTAAAGCCTTGTACTTAATGTCTTTTACGATACTCATAAATCTCAAGTTTACAAGATCTTTTATCAATTTATCAAAACACAGCACTTCTTTCTTATCTTTTTCTTCAACTGCAAGGAAATCTTTATCAATATCGACGAATTTAGATATTATTTCGCTGAAATTTTCATCATCGAATAATGTGCCATAAATCCTTTGTCTAATATCTTTCTCTCTGTATTTTTCGGCAACATACCCCTCAATAACATCTGCTGTCTCTTTAATAAAGGCACTCAAGTCTTCATACAATCTTTGATTCTCTTCATTATCCTCAAAGTTAGCTGTGAATTCCTTCGTGATAAGACCAAGCTTATTATTGTGGGCGATATCTTTAATAGAGAGATAAAATACTTTCTCCAGTTCTGTAATGAATTTGTGATACTTTTCAAGGTAACTTTTTGAATACTTTTCTATCAGGTTTTGATAATCTTCGATTATTCTTCCTGATTTAATAACGACATACTTTTCGTAATATATTATCTGTTCCAGAACCTTTACTGTGTAATCCAGCAGGTTACCAATCTTTGAAGGTAATGACCTAAAGAACCATATGTGGACAATAGGGACCGCTAACTTAATGTGGCCTATTCTTTCTCTTCTTACACTTCTTTTATTTACTTCAACACCACATTTATCACAGGTAACACCTTTGTAACGTGATCCTTTATACTTACCACATGAACATTCCCAGTCTTTCTGAGGTCCAAATATTTTTTCACAGAACAATCCATCCTTTTCTGGTTTATATGTTCTGTAATTCACGGTTTCGGGTTTTGTAACTTCTCCTTTACTGTCCTTAAGGACCTGCTCACTTGATAGTAGTTTTATTGAGAACTTTGAATAAGTTTTATGTAAAACATCTCTTTGTCGTAATCTTGGCATTTTAAACTCCTGTTTTGGTACCAATAACATTTTTTCTACAGAAATTGCTATTTCTTCTTCAATTATACGTTTTGAACCGGATCTATGTCTTACTCTAATGTTACGTCAAGATTTAATCCGTAAAGTTCTTTTACAAGCACATTGAAAGCTTCAGGAATACCTGGTTTCGGTATCTCTTTACCTTTCACTATAGCTTCATAAACTTTAGTTCTTCCGACAACATCGTCAGACTTATAAGTAAGCATTTCTTGTAGAATATGAACAGCTCCATAAGCTTCCAGTGCCCATACTTCCATTTCTCCGAACCTTTGACCACCAAATTGTGCCTTACCACCTAAAGGCTGCTGAGTTATCAATGAGTAAGGTCCAATTGAACGGGCATGCAATTTATCCTCAACTAAATGTGATAACTTTAACATGTATGTTATCCCTACAGTTATTTCCTGCTCAAATTTTTCCCCGGTAAGACCGTCATATAAAACTGATTTTCCTGAATGAGGTAATTTAGCTTCTTTCAATTTTTGTTTAACATCCGTCAAAGTGGCACCATCGAAAACCGGAGTCGCATATTTCATACCTAATTTTTTCCCGGCCCATCCTAGATTTGTTTCAAATATCTGACCAGGATTCATTCTGGAAGGTACACCAAGTGGATTCAAAATTATATCTACCGGTGTTCCATCTTCAAGATACGGCAGATCCTCTTCGGGTACTATCCTGGAAACAATACCTTTATTTCCATGTCTACCAGCCATTTTATCACCGATCTGGATCTTTCTTTTTTTAGCTATATAAACTTTCACAAGCTGGATAATTCCAGGAGGAAGTTCATCTCCATATAAAAGCTTTTGTCTATCTCTCTGAAAATCAACGTTCAACTGATCCACAATTAAGGAATAGTTAGAAATAATATCTGAAACTTTTTCGTTTAGATCATCATCATCAGTCCATTCAGTTGAAATATTGGCGTCTTCAATATTCAGACTGTAGAAAGACTTTATCGAAACTTTATCACCAGGAGAAAGAACTACTACTTTTTTTCCTGATCCGCTTTCCAGACACATTACCTCATTCACTATCTTTTTACCCTTAAGTAAAAAATAAAGATCTTTTGCTCTTTCTTCTTCAACAGCTTTCATATCCATTTCATACTGCTTTTTGAGCTTCTTTATTGAATCCTTCTCTTTACTCTTTTTTGAAGGATCTTTTTTCTTTCGGGAGAATATTTTTGTTTCAATAACAATTCCTTTATCCCCTGGAGGTACTCTTAAGGATGCATCCTTAACCTCTCCGGCTTTCTCACCAAAAATAGCTTTTAAAAGTTTGTCCTCGGGAGTTAAATTTACTTCACCTTTAGGAGTTACCTTTCCAACAAGAATATCACCAGGATATACTTCAGCACCTATTCTTATGATACCTTCATCATCTAAATTCTTGGTGGCTTCCTCACTGACATTAGGTATTTCTCTTGTCAACTCCTCCTCACCTCTTTTTGTCTCTTTAACATTTATCTCGTATTCCTTAATATGAAGAGAGGTGAAAACATCTTCCCTTACCAGTCTTTCACTTAAAATGATCGCATCCTCAAAATTATAACCGTTCCAGGACATATAAGCTACAAGTACATTTTTACCTAAAGCTAATTCCCCGTGGTCAGTAGCAGGTCCGTCAGCAATAATATCTCCAGGTTTAATTTTGTCACCTTTGTGCACGATCGGAATATGGTTAATACTTGTATCCTGATTAGTTCTGAAAAATTTAACAAATTTATAATATTTTTCATCCGGATCTTTTGGATCTTCTTTTTTCGTCACTTTTACAAGACAACCCTTTGCATCAATCTTTAACACTTCACCCTCAACATCAGATTCAACCATCGCTTTTGAATCTTTTGCAATTTTAGATTCCATGCCTGTTCCCACATATGGAGAGTCTGTTGTAAGTAAAGGAACCGCCTGACGTTGCATATTGGATCCCATCAATGCTCTGTTCGCATCGTCGTGTTCAAGGAAAGGGATCAGATTTGCAGCGGCAGATACAACTTGAGTCGGTGTACAGTCCATGTAATTGACTTTATTTTTTGTCTCTATCGGGAAATCACCTCTGTAACGGGTTAAAATACTGTCAGGGTTTTTGAAATTTCCTTTATCGTCCAATGGGGCATTAGCCTGTGCAATGACATTTCTATCTTCTTCATCTGCTGTCAAATATTCAACATCATTCGTAACTTTACCACCCTTGACTTTTCTATAAGGAGTTTCAATGAAGCCCATGTTGTTCACTCTTGCATAAGTTGCCAAAGATGAGATCAAACCTATATTAGGCCCCTCTGGTGTTTCGATCGGACAAAGTCTTCCGTAATGAGTGTAGTGCACATCTCGAACTTCAAATCCAGCTCTGTCCCTTGTCAATCCACCTGCACCAAGTGCTGAAAGTCTTCTTTTGTGTGTAATCTCAGCCAAAGGATTCACCTGATCCATGAATTGAGAAAGTTGATTCGTTCCAAAAAAAGCATTTAAAACACTTGAAAGGGTTCTTATGTTTATCAGATCAGCAACAGCGATTTCATCTTCCGGTTTAGCTAATGACATACGCTCTTTGATCGTTCTACTCATTCTAGAAAGTGCAATTCCGAATTGATTTGCAAGTTGCTCACCTACAGTTTTTACTCTTCTGTTTCCAAGGTGATCAATATCATCAACTATTTTTTTTCCGTTTTTTATCTCAAGTAATTCTTTAATGATCGACACTATATCGTATTCGGTTACTAAAGTAGCCTCAAGATAAGTTTTTTCAAGCATTGAAATAACTTCTTTTTTCTCACTAGGTTTACCTTTATCCAGAGTCTTAAGTAACTTATCTATCGTGATATTTTCATATTGTTCTTCATCTTTCTTAAGCCTAATTGTCTTCTTTCTGCTGTTCCTTCTTAAGAAATCGATCAGTGACTCAAGATTGTTATCCATTTTCTGGTTTATTCTATATCTTCCCACCTCACCAAGATCATATCTTTTTTCATCGAAGAACATTCTTTCAAAGTGCTTTTTTGCTGTATCAATATCTGGAGCTTCAGTTAATCTTAATTGCTCGTATATATACAGTAATGCGTCGTCTTGATTTTCTGTACTATCTTTCTTCAGACTGTTCATGATCAAATTAAATTTCAATCTGTCATTGGATTTAACCAGAACTATACTTTTCACATTACTGTTATAAAGTTGCTCCAATTGCTCAAATGTTAATTTTGTTCCAGTTGCAAGTATCAGTGGTTGAGCTTTATCTTCGCTAGTATTAACATCACTTATAATGATCTCTTCGAACAAGGTCCTGTCAACTAATTCGGTTATGCTTTTTTTATTTATTTTAACTTTTTCATACAGGTCAAAAAGATCATAGATCTCTTCGTTTGTAGAAAAACCCATTGCTCTCAAAAAAGTGCTTATCGGGAATTTTTTTCTTCTGTCAATATATACCTGCATCGAGTCATTGATTGTAGTTTCATACTCCAGCCATGAACCTCTGAAAGGAATTACCTTAGCGGAATACAGTGTTGTAGAATTAGGATGTACTCTTGAAGAAAAGAATACTCCCGGAGATCTGTGAAGTTGTGTTACAATAACTCTTTCAGCTCCATTAATTATGAAAGTCCCTTTCGGGCTCATTATAGGTAAAGTACCAAAATAAGTTTCCGACTCTATTGTATGATCAAATTCTTCTGACCCTTCTGATTTCTTTGACAACCTTAATCTGACTTTTAATGGCGCACTGTATGTCGCTCCTATTTCCTGACATTCAACAACCGAATATTTTGGTTGTCCAACAGCATAATCAAGATATTCCAATAAATATCTTTCACGGGTATCAGTAATTGGAAATGTATTCTTAAAAACTCTGTGCAAGCCAGCATTATCTTTTTTCTGTCTTCTCGCATTTTTTTGCAAAAATTTATCAAAAGAATTTAGCTGAAGCTCAAGTAAATTTGGCATTTCGATGACTGTTTTGATCTTTGCAAAGGATTGTCTCTGTTGGTCATTATTTTTATTCAAAATCAAGTCCTCCTGTAAAATTATGTATTCGTTAAAGGACTCAGAAGTTTAAAATACAAAAAACTAAAACATTTTTAATACAACAACTATTTATGTTTTAGTTTATTTTTTATGAACATTTTATGCTCTTTCGTGCCTAATTATATTTTAAACTACCGAAAATTCTTTATTGCGCTTTATAAACGCAGAAAAAGTTATTCCCTCTCTGTGAGAATAACTTTTCCTAAACAGATTTAGCTTTAATTTTTATAAATTTACTTAAGATCTGCTTGACCACCTGATTCTTCGATTAGAGTTTTTATCTTTTCAGCTTCATCTTTTGGTACTGCTTCTTTAATGGTGTTTGGACAACCATCAACTAATGCTTTTGCCTCTTTCAATCCCAAACCTGTAAGTTCTCTTACAACTTTAATAACTGCGATCTTTTTGTCGCCAGGTGAAAGAAGAACAACATCAAATTCAGATTTTTCTTCTTCTGCAGACTCAGCAACTGGTCCACTTGCTACTACAGTAGCTGCTGCTGCTGTAACATCGAACTTCTCTTCGATAGCTTTAACAAGTTCAGACAATTCCATTGCTGTCATTTTTTCCAATTTGTCTAATATCTCTTGCACAAAATCCTCCGATTCATTTATTTTTAATATTTTATATTAACTCTGCTCTTTTTTTTCTCTTAAAGCGTCTAGTGTTCTTGCAACTTTAGACATTGGTGCACTAAGAACATTCGCTAACATTGATAATAATGTATGTTTTGATGGAAGATCTTTAATTACTGACATCTTGTCCGGTCCATAAAACTCATTATCAAACAAACAACCCTTGATCACTAAACTCTTATTTTTCTTTGCAAAATCGAAAAGTATTTTAGCTGTAGAGGTTGGATCATCGTAAGCAAAGGTTATTGAATTCGGTCCAAGTAAAAGTGAATCAAATTCCTTTCCGTAAACTTCCTCTTGTAAAGCAAGCTTAACCAATGTATTTTTGTAAACTTTCATTTCAGAATTAGCGCTTTTAAGTTCCTTTCTCAATCTGGAAATATCCTCAACGTTTATACCGTCATATCTTGAGACATAAAAAGCAGATGATTTAGACAATTTTTGCTTGATCACATCTACTACTTCCTGCTTATCAAGCCTTTGTTGTTTTATAATATCATTTGTAACTTCAGCCATTTTTTACTCCAATTATAATTCTTCCATTTAGCTTACACTTGCGATTACACCCGCAGTTTCTATGTCATAAGCCAAACCCATTGTAGAAGATAAAGTTATTTTTCTAACGTATACACCCTTTGCAACACTTGGTTTTAAAGCTATTATTCTTTTCACAAAAGCTTTAATATTTTCTTCAAGCTGTATTTCTTCAAAGGAAGCTTTACCAATTCCAGCATGTACAATACCTTTTTTCTCTGTCCTGAAATCGATCTTTCCTGCTTTAACCTCTTTTACTGCAGTTGCAACATCATTTGTTACTGTACCACTTTTAGGGTTCGGCATTAATCCTCTTGGACCTAATACTTTTCCCAATCTACCGATTTTACCCATCATATCTGGAGTAGCAATAATAACATCAATATCAGTCCATCCGCCTTGAATTTTTTCCATGTAGTCTTCAAATCCTGCATAATCAGCACCCGCATCCAAAGCTTCTTTAGCTTTATCTTCTGTAGCAAATACAAGAACTCTTACCTCTTTTCCTGTTCCATGGGGCAGTGACACAACTCCTCTGACAATCTGATCAGCATGTCTAGGATCAACTCCCAGATTAATTGAAAGCTCGATAGTTTCATCAAATTTGGCCGTTGCATTTGATTTACATAGTCCCACAGCATCCTTAAGGCTCAAGGAAACTCTATTGGGAGAAGCTTCAAGCATTTTTTTTATTCTTTTAGTATTCTTCATTTTGTTCCTTGTATTATCAATTTTATCGGGTAGAAAGATCTGCTCCGGCAATTATCGCATATCTCTTATTTTAACCCTTTTACATTTACACCCATACTTCTGCAAGTTCCTGCAATAATCTTAACTGCAGCATCAAGATCGTTCGCATTAAGATCATCCATTTTTGTTTCAGCTATTTTTTCCAGCTGAGCTCTAGTAATCGTGCCAACTTTATCAAGATTTGGAACCGGTGAACCTTTTTCAAGCTTCAAAGCTTTTCTTATCAAAACTGAAGCAGGTGAGGTTTTCATTATGAAAGTGAACGACTTATCCTGATACACAGTGATCACAACAGGAATAACATCACCTTGTTTGTCTTGTGTTCTTGCGTTGAAAGTCTTACAGAACTCCATAATATTTACACCTTTCTGTCCTAATGCGGGACCTACTGGTGGTGCAGGTGTAGCTTTTCCACCTGGTAGTTGTAACTTGATAAAGCCAATAATTTTCTTAGCCATAATTTATCCTTAATTTATTAAATTTAAACTCATTCGTACTTCACTTGAAGGAAATTCAGATCAACAGGAGTACTCCTACCAAATATAGTCACCATGACCTTTAATCTCTGCTTTTCCTCATTAATCTCTCCGATCACACCACTGAAATCACTAAATGGACCATCAACGATCTTAACAAAATCACCTATTTTATATATATTTTCAACCTTTTCTTTGCCTTCATTAGCTTTAGCTTTTTCTAGCATTCGGTCAACTTCTTTTCTTGACAGTTGCTGCGGTTTATTTTTCGGACCTACAAAATTAAGCACTTTTGAGTTACTTAAAAGAAAATGCTCAATAATCCTATTCAAATGACAGCTTATAAAAATGTAACCAGGGTAAAACAATCTGGTCTTTTTTACCTTTTTGCCATTTCTCATCTGAACTACTTCCTCAGCAGGAACAAAAATCTCTTCTACTTCGTTTTCGTACCCTAATCGCTTGATCTCGCTTTCCAGGAACTCTTTTGTTCTTAACTCTTCTCCCGTCAGAACATGTAATATATACCACTTAGCACTCAAAATTTATCCTATTGATCGTTATTATAAGAACATGCCGATCAGCCAATTTAAAACCTGATCCGATAAAAAAACAAAAAGGACTAGTATCAAAGACATCGCTATAACTATCTTTGATGATCCCCATACTTCAGGTTTCTTTGGCCAGCTTATAAGCTTCATTTCAGTGACCAATGATTTAAAATAACCTACCATTTTTCCCATTAGAACCTCTTGTTTATTCTGCAGGCATTGAGGGATTCGAACCCCCGACACCCGGTTTTGGAGACCGGTGCTCTAACCAGACTGAGCTAAACACCTGTAAAAAATTATTTTGTTTCTTTGTGTAAAGTATGCTTTTTACAGAATTTGCAGAATTTTTTATATTCAACTCTAGCTGAATGAGTTGTTTTGTTTTTATCTGTAGTATAGTTCCTTCTTTTACACTCTGTACAAGCCAATATCACCAATTCTCTCATCATTACTCCATACTGTTCTATTTAAGTGCTTACTAGCAGACTTGAACTGCTGACCTCTTCCTTACCAAGGAAGTGCTCTACCGCCTGAGCTAAGTAAGCAGACTGCGAAAAAAAAGTGCAAGCTTAACTTAATATAACTTGCAACTTTTTTAATTTATGAGCGGGAAACGAGATTCGAACTCGCGACCCTCAGCTTGGAAGGCTGATGCTCTAGCCGACTGAGCTACTCCCGCTTATACTTCCTGATATTTTGTGGGCCAGGATGGGTTCGAACCACCGTAGGCATACGCCAACAGATTTACAGTCTGCCTCCTTTAGCCACTCGGACACTGACCCACAACGTGCTAATAGAGGGACTTGAACCCCCGACCGGCTGATTACAAATCAGCTGCTCTAGCCAACTGAGCTACATTAGCATTTGTTTAACGGATTGCAAAGATAAATCTATTTTTTTTGATTGTCAAGAAATATTTGAATATTTTTTTAATTTTTTTTTCAGGTATATGAGATTAAAATTTACTGGCTAATTAAAAATTGCCTTTTATTATATTTCCTTTGTAGTCAATAGTGACTGTTGAATCAGTTAATACAAGAATGGATAGATCATCTTCGGGAACGTAAATTCTTTTCCTTATCTTAAACTTATTTAACTCTCCTCCTGCTCTTCTTGTAAAATAAGCGATCTTAGAAATGTGCCTTAAATATTCCTGACCTTTAACTGCGTTATATTCTTTCATTTTATTTGCGTCATAAATGTAGAATGCAGAAGATAAAAGCAGCATTACTATCACCAGGATCCATTTTATTGGTATTTTTTTTCCTGATTTTTTTACTGTTTCACTATTTGACTGACTTCCTGCCAGCATACTATTAGATTTTTTTACAAAATCAGAAAATTCTTTTTGAGATATGTCCCTGCGATAAAATGTTTCAGCTTGTTTGATAACTCCGGCGACTCTGGCTTTTTTATCTCTTCTGTAGCTGCCTGAAGAATCTATCAGGCTCTTAATGAACTCATCTATTACTTTCTTTTTTAAGTTTATTCTTTCATCTACTTTAAATTTATCCAGGTTAAGATCATTGAAATCTTTGGATTTTTGTGCTTCAGATATTAATTTTTCAGATCCTACTTTTAATGACTCATGGTCTTCTGTCCAAATATAACCTGCATAACCCTCAACTTCTGTCCGTAAATATTTTATAATTCTTTCTTTTTTATCTGAAATAGCGGAGTCAAATTTTTCTTCTATCAGATCGAGTATATCAGAAGCATTTTCAAATTTATCATAACTTTGTGATCTTAGTAATTTTTCTATATCACTGAATTGAAGATCTAAAACCTCTTTTTCTTTGATCAAAAGAAATGATTTTACCCTGTTGAATTCATCAAGCTTAGACTCATATCTGTTTACATTCCTTAAATAGACATTATTGTATTTAATTTTATTATCATTCTTAAGTTTTTCAACCCTTTTAAGTTCGTTGGCGACAGATTGCAGAGAAATATATGAATCCATCTCTATCAAATTTCTTATCCGGGCTACACTTTCCTGATAACTTCGTCTGATCCTTTTATCGACCAGTTGTGTTTCCCGGATGAACTCTTCTAATTTTGAATCGATTTTTGGAAATATTTCTTTTGATTTGTTATTTTCTGAATAACTTTCAATTTTCAGAAGATTCTTCACCTGATCGATCAGTTCAAAAATATCTTTTTCAATTTGTGTTGTGAATCCTTTTTTGTCACAGTAAAAACCCTTTGTTACACTTTTCAGCTTATCATAATTGGACTTGTAATATTTATCGTGATCTTTTCTATGGCGATCTAATAATATCGCAAAATTCTCAACATGAGGTATGTTTGATTCATAACCGAGAAAACTATCATACATCAGAACTTTAGCTAATTTCCTTAACGATTTCTCAATCAATTTTCTATACTCGGTATCGTTTATATGATACCTTTCTGTATTTAATTTAAAAACCTTATTAAAATCCATTCATCGTTTCTAGGTTATTTCACATTCCCTGGTATTAGCTTTCTACTCAATACCCTCATCATTGGATTGCTCGCTTATATCATTATCATTCACATCTATATTTACCTTAAGACTAATCCCATATTCATTTAGAGCATTATCAACTGCTTTTCTTGCATCATCACGCAAATGGACAAAATACTTTTCTAACTCATCTCTTATTGATGCAAAATCATCATCAATGTCTGCTTTAAGAGTATAAAAATTATCTGCATTCATTACGATAATATCCAGATATTTTATGGAATTTACCGCATCTTTTTTTATCGCATAGTATTTTGCCAGATTATAGTAAGTTTCGGATAAAATTATCTCATCTTTACTAAGAGACTTCAATGTAACTTTTATAGCTTTATCTATGTCACCCCTTATGTAATAGATCCACCCAAGCATAAATTCAATATAGGCCGCAAATATTTTATTTTCATTATCTACTGCATGCTTTTCAGCATTCAAGAAACATTCTTCAGCCTTAACAAGATCATAATTATCTGTTGGTCTATGATAAATTAAACCTAAGCAAAAATAAGCAAACGGGTTTTCTTTGTAACCTTCCAGTGATTTATTTAATCCTTCAATAGCTTTT
Source organism: Candidatus Delongbacteria bacterium (assembly GCA_016937995.1). Lineage (GTDB taxonomy): Bacteria > UBA4055 > UBA4055 > UBA4055 > UBA4055 > WTAK01. The sequence goes on along the minus strand of JAFGVM010000020.1, from coordinate 6,308 downwards.
TCAAGCAATTCTTTCTTGGCTGGATTTTCCAGGTAGTTTCCAAAAAATTCTAATGCTTCCTCAAAGGTAGTAAGTTCTTTATTGTGTTCTCCAAATGTCATTGTATCTTTGATGATATCAAGATCTTCAGTTAAATCTCCATTTTTTACTTCATATAACCATAATATATCAAAAAGTTCAATAGTGAATATAGCTCCATAATCATTCATATTGTATTTCTGGATCACTATCTCGTTATCATCATCTTCTTCAGTAGTTCTATTTTGCAACAGTCTTTTCGCATGTTCAGATTCACTATTAATCAGAGTTTTTGAAAATTTCATTGCTTCGAAGTTTCTATTTATCAGCTGATCTTCCTCAATACTTTTATAACCCTTTAAGTTAGCCTCGTTTATCTTGTTAATACCCTTAATATTGACCTTCTTTGGTCCCATTTCAGGTAATTTTAAAAAATACGACTGCATTAAAAATTCCAAGTAAGTAATTTTCCATGATGTTGAGTAGGGTTTTAATAACATTTTATCACTCTTAAATTATTTTCATTTTTCCTGTATTCCAGCTAACTGTTATTAAGAATATTGTTTAAATACTTATTAATAGTCAAGTTTTTTTCTTGTATGATTTTAAAAAGTTTGTTACTTTTCATTAAGTGTTACGTGATCAACAGACAAATTCAAAAACGGAGTTATATATGAAAGTTAAAGGATTTACACTTGTAGAAGTACTTGTAGTTTCAGTTATTGTTGGAATATTATCAGCAACAGCTGTTCCGGCTATGATGGGCTATGTGAAAAGAGCAGCTGATCAGGTATGTGAACATACAGCTGCTGCAGTTCTTACTTCTGTAGTAACTTATATTCAGGACAGTGATCCCGGTCTTGTGAGACTTACTCCCGGAGAACACCGTGATCTGGATCAGCTAAATGCTATATTAGGATCCTACAGTATAAAACTACCAGATCAATTTGAAATTGATGTATTTGTGATCGATGCTAAAAATATTACAGTTTTTATTACTGACGAGGAAAATATGGGAGAAGCTTCTATTGGTTCTTAGTTTCAATTAAATTAGCTGTTAAGCCTTTCATACATTTTGTCCATAAATTCAATTAATTGCTCCCCTGTGATCTTTTCATCAGGAAAATGTCTTGTGACAAGTAAATTATCCATCTCAAACACATCCGCGATCTGCTCAGTTGAGTAATACTTTCCAATTTCGATCTTTTTAAAACTGCTTAATGTATTGATCAGGAACATTGTACCAAGGTCTAGATCCACAAACTGCAACCCGTAAAATTTTTCCTGCTGTCTTATCATTTTGACTTTAGCTTTCAAAACAATTGTGGAATTCGGTATAAAAAGGTCAATTGTATATTCGGTATCTTTATTCAACGAGATCTCATCATCCAGATCAATTAACACACCTGATACTGAAACATCCACTACGTTGCCTTTCAACTTTTTATCGTTGTACTCGAATAAAATAATAGTGTCCAGATCAACTCTGGTAAAAAACCTTTGTTCAGTCATACTATTCTCCATATTTTCCGATAAAAACCATAAGCTACTTATCCAATTACTATTAATCAAGTAAAAAATATTGTTTAATTCTACAAAATTATTGCTATCCAATTGTTTTTTAATTAGTTTATGGCTTAAAAAAAAGAATTGTAAAAAGTATGCAACTTGAGAAAAATGACATATTGATCTACTTCAATGATGTGATCATTGGAACAACGCAGAGTAAAATTACTTTTGTGAGAGAATCACCTGATCAAAAAGAATATCAATTTACCAATAATATCAGCGGTTTATCTGCAATAATTTTTGCTGATGAAATAAATATAATCAACAACGAACATGTTCTTGTTGAAATTTTATGACTTTATACTTAAAAATCCATTCTTTTAAATATACCTATGCTTGCTAAAACAGCTATAATTCCAATTATGAATGAACTGAGAATCGGTGCTATTGAATAATTATCTGACATTACTACATCTTTAATCAGTACGACTGTCTCAGATATCTTTGGCAGTACAAGATAGACAATTTTAACAACACTCTGATAGATCGTTCCTTCAATGATCGTGAATCTTTGAACACCGGCCAGAATAGGGGACAGTATGAATATGACAAAATAGACTATCAGTAAAGATATAACTGTACTTCTTGTCAGCATGGATACCAAAGAAAGCAAACTGAATAAAGTACAAAAAAACATAAAAATTATTAAACCTGCGAAAAGAAATTTATAATTCCATATTTCAAATTTTATTGAAAGGACTATCCAAGATAATATCACGGTATAAAATATATTTATTCCCACTATAGTTATCGCGCCAAAGAATCTTTCTAAAAATATTTTTTCTCTGGATATCGGTTTTGATAAAATAAGATCCACCGACCCTTTTTTTAAAAAATTTGGAAAGATCCCTGCAGTGGCGAATAAGGAAAAGAATATTGAAATAAAAAAAACCGCAATAGCTATACCAGTCTGTACATATCCTAAAATCTCTTTCGGATCAAATAAATTACCCTCCCGGTCACCATTAATATTCTGACCAAAAAAATCCAGCAATATCTTTGAATCAACTCCTCCCACTTTAACATTTAATGCAAAAATGATCAAAATTATGAATATTGTTGACAGAACAAAAAATGTTAAAAATATTTTTTTTGTGATCGTTTCTTTCAGAGTAAGTCTATATACACCCAACATTTAATTCTCTCCTATTATTTTGATGAAATAATCTTCAAGGGTTTCCTTTATGGGTGATATTTCTGAAATCATAATTTCATTACTTCTGAGCTCATCTATCAATTTATTTAATTGTGTAAGATCATTGCTTCCAAGCTTATAATATCCTTTCTCGAAATTAACTTCAATATTTTTACTTCGGGCATATTCTTCAATAAGATCGTTTTTTGATCCAACCAGTTTAATCCTGTAACTTCCGGTATCATTAATAAAATTCTCTAATTTTCCTCTCTTGATTAATTTCCCATCCTTAAGTATCGCTATCTCATCAGAGATCCTTTCAACTTCACTTAGTAAATGAGAATTTATAAAAATTGTTTTGCCTTCATTTCTTAATTCATTCAATATCTCACGAATCTCTATTCTACCGATCGGATCGATCCCGTCGGTTGGTTCATCTAAAAATATTATTTCAGGATCATTAATTAATGCTTGTGCTGTGCCCAGCCTCTGCAGCATACCTTTGGAAAATTTTTTAATTTTTATATTTTTCTTATCCGATAATTTAACTTTACTGAGTAATACCGGGATGCGCTTTTTTATGTCGCTTTTTGCAACATTTGCCATCATTCCGTAATAGAACAGAATTTGCTCAGCATTCAGATAATCCGGAAAAACATGATTTTCCGAAAGATATCCAATTTTTTTGCGGCTTAAAGGATCATTTATATTGGAACCAAGAATCGTTGCTGCTCCTGATGTTGGTTTAACTATGGAAAGCATTAATTTAATAAAAGTTGTTTTCCCGGCACCGTTTGGTCCAAGAAGGCTGAAAACTTTGCCTTTCTCTACTTCAATACTAAATTTATCCAGAGCTTTTACTTTCCCACTATAATGTTTAGTAAGATCTTTAGCTTCTATTACATTCATAAAATCCTGCTTAAAACCTATTGTTATACTGATTTCAAGATTCCTTTTATCAATAACCAAAAATTTTCAACTGAAGAAATTTTGACTCTCTCATCAGGTGAATGTGCTCCTTCAACTGTTGGTCCAAAGGAAACCATATCCATATTTGGATATTTATCCCCGATGATACCACATTCAAGTCCAGCATGAACTGCTTTAACCTCAATATCCTCTTTGAACATTTCTTTGTAAACACTTTTGACAGTATTCAGAAGCTTTGATTCTGGATTCGGAGTCCAGGAAGGATAAGGATCATCTGTTTCATAATCATATCCTGCAAGAATAGCGTATGAAATAATTCTATCCGAGATATCTTTTATTGAACTTGCTACAGAACTTCTCTGACTGGTAAGAATTCTAACTATATTATCTTTAGTTGTTACTGAAGCTAAATTGGTAGATGTTTCAACTAAACCCGGAATATCTTTGCTCATGGAGCTCACACCTGCAGGGAAGGAATACACTAAATTTAAAAGAGTATCTTTATCCTTTTCACAAAACGCTCCACCATCATATTTTATTATTTTTTTTGAAATTTCGATCTTATCATCAATTTTTCTGTATTCATTTCTAAATACTTCAATATATTTTTTTATTTCTGTTTCAAGGAGTGGCTCATCCTGTTGATTTAAACTTATAACTGCATTTGCTTCTCTTGGAATGGCATTATGCTTATCCCCACCATTAAAAGAAAACAGAGAAATATTTATTTTTGCGTTCAGATTCCATAAAAATCTGGCAAGAAGTATTACTGCATTTCCCAGACCTTTATTTATAACCAAACCGGAATGTCCCCCCTGCAATCCGCTTATTTTAACGCTATAAACTAAATCTTCTTTTGGAGGATCTGTTAACTCGATCTGCTTGTGAATTATTGTTGATTTTCCACCGGCACATCCTATATAAACTGCACCTTCTTCCTCAGAGTCCAGGTTCAGCAATAATGTTCCGTTCAGAAAATCCGTTTTTAATCCATTTGCACCGTTTAACCCTGTCTCTTCATCAACAGTGAACAGACATTCAATATTACCGTGCTCGATATCATTATCCTCTAATACAGCCAATGCTGCAGCTACACCAATTCCATCATCTGCGCCTAATGTTGTTCCTACTGCAGTAACCCATTCATTTTCAATTACCAGCTGCAACGGATCATTATCAAAATCATGGTGAGAATCCTCATTTTTTTCACATACCATATCTATATGGGATTGCAACACTATAGTTTGTGCATCTTCTTTTCCTTTTGTTGCATTCTTCTTTATTAATACATTTCCAACTGCATCCACCTGATGTTCAAGTTTATTCTCAACTGCGAAATTCAATAAATATTCTATAAGCTTCTCCTCTTTCTTGGAAGGATGAGGTATCTGCGAAATATTGAAAAAATGCTTCCAAAGTAATTTCGGTTCCAGTTCATTTATCATTGATTTACTCCCCTGGTTTGGATATTGATATTCAATTAAATATTAATGTCGGAATTTTCATTAGCTAAAATTATTTCAAGTTTACTTTCAGGGTATTTATCCCTAAGATATTTTTTTGCATTTTCAAAGTTTTGATCGATCACTTTATCATTATAATCGTGATTATGATGGAATAGGGCTATCTTTTTAACTTGAGAACTTACAGCTATATCTATTCCTATCTTATAGGAGGAATGACCGAATCCCTTTTTTGTACCAATGTCTTCTGGAGAATATTGCCAGTCAAAGATCAGTATCTCAGAATCTTTATAAAATGCAATATAAGTATCCATTTTTGATGTATGATCATATTCACCATCGGTTGAGTATACGATACTTTTATTATTGCTGTCTGTTATTTTGAAAGCGTAAGAATCGTTGGGATGGCCTAATTTTTTTGTTTGAATTTTTAGGTCTTTCAATTTGATTTCATTTTCTTCTGTCAGTTGATGAAATTCTATGTCAACCGGTCTACTCTCAAGAGATACCGGAAAAAATTCCTGTTTCTGTTGCTCGGATAATACATCTTCACAATTTTCATGGGCTGAATAAAAATTTATTTTCGAATTGTTTTTGTGCAAAGGTATAAAGAAAGGAAGTCCGTTAATATGATCCCAATGCAAATGGGAAAGGAACATATGGTATTCATCCCCTGTTATATTTGTGTATTTTCCGTTTTCAATATCACTACCCAAAAGTCTCAATCCTGATCCTGCATCCAATATAATGCTCACCTGATCACTACTGATAGTAACACACGATGTATTTCCTCCGTAAGTGGTTTTCAGATAAGACGGAAGATCACTGATAAAAGCTTCGACCTTATTATTATCTGAAATGTCAACTGCAGAAGCTAAAGATAGAATCTCACGTATCTTATTTTCATATTCAACTGGTAATAAAGGTGTTGGAATGCTTCCGCGTACTCCCCAGAATTTAATGATCATAATTGAGCCAAATTTAATAATAATTGCATTGTTTAGATCCATATGATAACGGATTTAAGAATATATTTCTATATGTCTTACATGGCAAGAGGAATTATTTTGCAAAATCTGTTAAAGTCATGTTACATTCATTTACTATTCACAATTATTACATAAATATTTTCTTGATTTTGCACTGCTGTCTATTTAACTTGTTAGTTCTGCCATAAATTCGGTGAATCTTTT
>JAFGVM010000004.1 GCA_016937995.1 Candidatus Delongbacteria bacterium | reverse complement strand
TATGTGAATATTTTATCTCCGATCAATACGACTTATTTTTATCTTCTTTCAGAACTCGGCACATCTCCTTTCCAGTGGTACAAAGACGCACAAGCACTAGATCTGGCTGAAGTATCAGACGAGTCATCTCAGGAGATGTATTTCAACAGTGTTCAGATCGACTCCGTTTATTTCGGAACATACTACTGCGAGACCGGTGAAGGACCTTCAAGGAGTATTATTTTCAGAGAACCTGTTTATGCAGCTCCTGAAATTGCTTCCATCACTAATAACGGAACCGATGTTCTGATCCAGTGGATAGCGATCAATGACGCGGATCATTACGACATTTACTCTTCTACCGATCCTTATGCTGATCTTGCTACTTGGAACTATGAAGGTTCACAGATCAATAATCCTGCAAAAGCTGCGTGGGTTGACTGGATCGATTATTCACCCGGAGTTAAAAAGAAATTCTATTTTGTGAAGGCTGTTTATTAGGAATTATCTAAGTAGAAATAAAATTAAAAGGCTGATAATTCAGCCTTTTTTTATTTAAGTAAATTTCTTAACCAGTCCATATCAATGTTAGGACAGGTCTTTCCCTGTTCCTGACCGGTATCAAACTCATAATGACCTTTGATGGTCTTTATTTTAAATTGCTTCTTAAGTTTATTTACAAGTTTCTTAAGAGATGTAAATTGTTTTGAAGTAAAAGTTCTATCTCCGACAAGACAAATTCCTATAGAATTATCGTTATGAAGTCGTGTATGAGCACCTATCAATTGAACCGGTCTTCCTTTTTCTACCTTTCCGTCAGAGTTAAAGTCTGGTTTCTTTTCATACCATTGTTTTTTCAAAGGATAACTGTTCAGGATAATAAAATGATATCCGACATCATCCCATCCAAGTTTTTTATGCCATCGTTTAAAGAGGGATCTGTTACCGAATTCCGTGGCACTGCAATGAATAATTATCGTATCGATACTTCTATGTTTTTGCATACCGTTTCTTCAAATTGGATATAATATCTTTAAGTAATTTTAGATCTTCATCATGCATGATAGATGTTTTGATGTTCTCAGGAGAATTAACAAATATCTCCCCATTGATCTTCAAAGCTAATTTCGTAAATGAAAGGAATGAGTTATTATCCTGTTTCTGGAAGAACGTGAATTTAGCCAGTGCAATAGCCATAAACTGAGCAATATTTGAATACCCTTTACCGTATAAAAGAGTAAGATCCTTCAGAAGATCATTTATAATATCAACATAATTTTTATTGTTGTACAAAGCTGATATCATACTTGCACGTTTGTAGATCATTGTATCTTTATCGTATTCTTCCATAAAAGTATAAAGCTGATCGATCTTAGGTTTTTTATCATTCGACATATCATTAATAAATTCTATCAGGAATTCATTATTTAATTCGGTATATTTAGTCTCATCAGACTGCTGTATTTCAGCCTTAATATCATAGATCATATCCAGGAACTTATCTTCACTGATATTCATCTCACTGAAATACTGCTTTGTATAGTCAAATATCTCGTTAACAGTATTGTTTTTAAGCAGAGATTTTATATAGTAAGTAAGACTGTGAATATCTGTATGCTTATGATCGTTCAGATTTATTATATAACTTGTCAGATATTCCATTTTATCATTAAATTTTCCTGCTTCATGATAAAGCTGTATAATTTTTTCATAAACGGTCTGCATACTTTTGATCGATCCGGTCCTTATGTTTAAAAGCATTAAGAGATTATTGATGATCTCCTGAACAGGGTCCTCTAGCTTTATCCTTATAGACGAGCGAAGTTCGATAAGGTCAATTATACTGAATAAAAAGCTGTAGTTTGCATCAAATGCAAATGCTTTATTGATCTCGGTAACGGCTTTTCGGAGCATCTTGTGTTTCTGTAAATAAGAAGCATATCCATTTCTTGAAAGAAAAATAAAAATCGGGAATCTGTTCTCTTCAAAAAATTCAAAAGATTTTTCATAGAATTTTTCGATCTTCTCAGAATAATCCTGTTTTTCGCAGTAAAAGCACATTATAAGATATGCTCGTGCAGCATAAGCTTTATCAGTAGAATTTTTCAGAGATTCAAACTGCTCAGTTAATTTTTTCCCAAGTTCAGGATGAGGCTGATTAAAACTATCGGCTTCTCTATTGTACAGGTGATACATCTGGAGGTATTTATTAACGTTCTCAAGACGTTTGTTATCTTTTGTATACTCAAGAAGTTCATCCAGATAATTATACTGTCTTAGATGGTTATATGCCTGATGCATTACATATACCATTGCATCAAGAATAATATTTTCTTTCTCCTTATCACAGAGCAGCGGTTTGATCTTTTCGACAAGCTCGATCGCTTTATCAAAATTGTCTGCATAGTTAAGGTTTATAATTTCAATTACGTCCTGTTCAAATTCAAATATCTTCTTGAATTTGTTCATCTCGATCACTTCATAAAATTCAATTATAAAATTTTGGTTACTTTCAGGTACAAGATGTTTAAATGTCAGATAAATTATTTCAAACAGAAGTTTTACCCTTACTTTTGGAGGTAAGCTTACTTTGTATATTAGAGTCTCATACATTGTTACCAGATTCGGGATATCCATTGATTTTAACAGACCGTTCTTCACAACATGGATCTTTGATAAATAATCAACATTATCATCTTTATGTCCGGCTAAATTATGAACAAAACGTGAAATTCTCATAGGGGTATTGTCATCATGAACATCGGCAAGAACTATAGAGGATATACTTCTGTGGTAGAACTTTATCTCATCAGCAGTTGATCTTTTTATTATGTTCCTCTTAAGGTGATCTTCAGTAATAGTGAAGTACTCATTATTCTCACCTTCACATTTAATGAAAAAATCCTCGTAAAGTTCGTTAAGTATCCCTCTTACAGTCGCGGTACTCAAATGCGTGATCTCCGCAATATCATTAACGGTCAATTTTACAAGAGATACAGCCAAAGTTTTCAGAATAGATAATTGTTGCGGTGTAAGGTTTCTTTTTTCATACGAAATTTCATTACTGATGAATTCATTTATCAGTTTATCAAAATTATTATCCGCAGTGAACGTATAGCCGCTGAATGTTTTAATAATTATATTGTTACTGTAAAGCATCTTTAAAATATCGATCAGTCTCTGGATCTTACTTCCGATCAGATTTTGAAGCTTGGAATAGAAAAAGTTAGGTACATCCTGAAGATTATTGAAGTAGGTATTGACGATCTTTTTTATCTGATCGATACTTAAATTTGTTAGAGAGATCGGTACAAGATGAGAATTGCTGTTTGCGGTAATATCATGCAGTAATTTTGGAAATTTACTTTTTCTTCTTGGATTGAATGTGAAAATAAAGAAGCCATGAATGTTTGTATAAAAATTTTTAATTATCAGATCTAAAAATTCTAATGTTCCTCTGTCCGCATACTCAATGTTATTAACAGCCAGAATTATTTTTTTCTCAGGTGAAATAGCCTTTAGGAATGAATTGAATCCCTCCAACAGAGAATCGTACTCATCAGGTTTGATCATACTGATCTCATTGAAAACCCGGTTAAGTATTTTTGTGTTGGTTTCGTGATTGACCATAAGCTGAGACACAGAAATGACCAGCTCTTTAAGGGGACTGGTTAAATCATGAGCGGACTGCTTAGAGAAATTTATCATATAGAAAGCATGATTAGTCAGCTGACAATGGATCTTGAATTCATCGATAAGTCTTTTTTTACCTGATCCTGATTCTCCTGATATTACAATGTAGTTCTGTTTTCCTCCGACTTGTTTTGAAGAATTGAAAGCAGATAAAATCTTGCTGAACTCCTGTTCTCTGAAAACGGTTGTATCAGAAAAACCAGATTTTTTTACTGAGGATGTAAGTATGTCAAACTCTTTCTTAAAAATTTCATTCATTGCATTTATAGCCTCGTTCGCATCCTTATATCTTGCGAGAGGTTCGACATCCAATAGTTTAAGCAAGAATTTTTTAAAATCATGATCTTCTAATTTCTTTATCTTTTCAAGTATTATGCTCTCGTCGAATTTTATTCTTTTGTCCAGATACTCGTAAATGGTTGAAGAAGGTGTATAAATATTTTCATTGTTTAGTAAGTTGACCAGTATCAAACCGGCAGAGAAAAGATCACTTCTTCCATCTATACTGTCTATGTTCTTTATCATTTCCGGAGACATATAGTTCAATGTACCGGCAAAACTGTAATTCGGTTTGTCAAATTGTGTCGTAAGACCAAAGTCAGTGATCTTTACAACGTAACCATCATCCTCTTTTTTTACAAGGACGTTATTCGGAGAAATATCATAGTGAATAAAGTTGTTGGAATGTAGATAACTTAAACCGCTTAACAGTTGATAAAAAGTATCAAGTATCATATCCTTGTTATCATGTTTCTTATTGAAGGTCAGATAATTTCCGTCCGGAATATATTCAAGTGTAAAATAATAGTTCCCAAGGTCTGAATCATAACCGAAATCATAAACTTTAGCTATGTTCCTATGGTTTAAGGCACACATCAGTCTGAATTCATTTTTCAGTCTCTGTATCTTTTTCTGTGTAGAGTGACGATTAAGCAATTTTAAAGCTAATTTTTGACCATTATAATCTTCAACAAGGTAAACAGTACTTGTTCCGCCTTTACCGAGTTTTTGAATTACTTTATACTTATTGTCTACGTTTGTGAATTCCATAGTATTATCCGAACGATTAGATTATTTACATTTTCTCAACAACTGGTATCCCAAGGATCGTCATACATTTTTCATATACATCGATCAGGATATTCAATAACAGCATCCTTGTGATCTGTACATCTTTCTCAGCATCAATTATTCTATTGTTACGATAAAATCGGTTGAAAGATTTTGCAAGTTCAAGTAAATAATTTGCAATAACCGAAGGTTCTCTTTCGTCATGTGATTGAATTAATTTGGACTTGAACTGATCAAGAAGTTTGATAATGTCATAAGAAAATTCATCGGTCAGAAGATCATGATCGATCTTTGAATTTTCAGGTATTTTTACTTTTTTTATTATATTGAACATTCTCACGTAAGAGTATTGAATATGAGGTCCGGTCTCACCTTCAAATGATAAGATCTGATCCCAGTTAAATTCCACATTTTTTATTCTTGATCTGGATAGATCATCAAATATAACTGCTCCTATTCCGATCTTTTCCGCCGTTCCAGCCATATCATCAATTTCAACTTCTCTTTCTTTGAGAATTTCAAGTACTTTGTCCCTGGCCTTATCAAGAACTTCATTCAATGGTATGATATTGCCCTTTCTTGTGGACATTTGAGAGTCAGGGAAGCTCAGTCTTCCGAAAACTATATGCTCAAGTTTACCTTTTGTTTTCGGTTCGAACAGCTCTATTACTTTGAACACCTGTCTGAAATGCAGCTGCTGTGCTATATCGGTCACATATAGTATCAGGTCAGGATTAAATTTTTTTAGTCTGTACATCACAGCAGCAATATCCCGGGTACCGTATAATGTTGCACCGTCACTCTTTTTCAAAAGGCATGGCGGCATATTCTCATTTTCTTCGAATTTTACAACTAAAGCTCCTTCACTGATCTCAGTTAACTGTTTAGATTCTAACTTTTCAATAGTTTCTTCAAGGAACTTGATATAGTAAGATTCTCCGGTAATATGGTCGAAGGAAACGTTGAGCCTTTTGTAAATTGTGTTGTAGGACTCCATTGAAACTTTGATAAACAATTTCCACCATTTTACTGCATCAGGATCATTATCCTCAAGCTTTTTAAACCATTTTCTTGCTTCATCTTCCATAAAAGGTGAATTTTCGGCTTTCCTGTGAAATTTTACATAGATCTCATTCAGGAAAAGTATTCCTTTTTCTTCCACCTCTTCAATTGATGACCACTTTTCCAATGCCCACATCAATTTACCGAACTGAGTACCCCAGTCTCCGAGATGATTCACTCCGACTGTTTTATATCCGAGAGTTTCAAAGATATTATATATAGACTGACCGATTATTGTTGATCTCAGGTTGTGGATCCCCATGTTCTTTGCCACATTAGGATGAGAATAATCAATTACCATAATTTTGTTCTTACCGAATGATCTTATTTCAGTATATAAACTGTCATTCTCAAATTTATCAACCACAGTCTTTACAAATATTGCTTTTGAATATCTAAAGTTCAGGTATCCGTTCACATTGGTGATACTTTCAAAAAGTTCACTTTCACCTAGAATTGAAATAAAATTATCCGCTATTTGAGCAGGTGAACTTTTTAATATCTTCGAAAATTTAAAACATGGTAATGAGATATCTCCAAAGTCAGAGTTTTTCGGATTTTCAAAAGAATTTGCGATAAAATCTGTTGATAAGTCTGAAATATTATTAGTGATCTTATCTGTGATATATGATTCAAAAATGTTCATGTTTTTTCCCAAAATTAAAATAAAGGGCTCAAAACATTGAGCCCTTGTCATACTTTTAAAACTGTGTTTATTAAATGGTCATAATGTCTTTTTCTTTAGCTTTGATAAGTTCATCAATTTCTTTATTGTACTTGTCAGTCATTTTCTGGACATGTTCCTTTTCATTGTCCCTTCTGTTCTCACTGACACCCTCATGTTTTGTTAAATGATCCAGTTCAGAATTCGCATCTTTACGGGCATTCCTTACTGTGATTTTTGAATTTTCACCTTCTCTCTTCACATCTTTAACAAGCTCCAGTCTGCTTTCTTCCGTAAGCGCTGGAATATTTACTCTAACTACATTTCCGTCACTCATAGGATTAAATCCAAGATTAGCGTTAATGATTCCTTTCTCGATAGCTTTAATCTGATTTTTATCCCATGGAGTAATAACGATCAACCTTGCTTCCGGAATTGCCACGTTTGCAACCTGATTTAAAGGTACAAGTGCTCCGTAAGAATCAACTTTCACTGCATCAAGTGTGTGAGGAGTTGCTTTACCGGCTCTTATTCTTTCAAATTCGTGTTTTAGATGAGATATTGCTTTAAGCATTTTTTCTTCACATTCATCAATAACAGGTTTAACTTTTTCTTGACCGTCTACTGACATATTTTGCTCCTTATGTGTTCGTTCGTAGTTATATAATATAATTCACTTCATTAACTTAATAAAGTTATGTTCTACTTATGTCAAAGTCAACGATAAAATGATCATATAAATACAAAAAAAACAGATAACTCAGGACGTTGAAATTATTATCTGTAAATGCTTACCGTCTTAAAATATGGTAGATCGTTCCCCAAAAATATTGGTTTGTCGAAATTCTATGACATCAATTTCTTTTTACTGTAAATTACAATGAAATTAAAATATGGAGATCACATTATATGAACGACTTGGAAAGAATTACAAAAATATTAAAGGATATCAACGCTGGAGATATCCTTGATATTGCAACAGGTGGAGGTGAGTTCGCATACTCCCTGGAGGCATCATTTAAAAGTTTTAAAACAATAACCGGCGTGGATTTTAATGAAAGGGCTATCGGTTCTGCCAGAGAAAAATTCAAAGAAAAAGAAAATATCTTTTTTGAGATTCAGGATGCTACCGGCTTAAATTATGACGATAGCAGTTTTGATACTGTAACAATTTCAAACTCACTTCATCATTTTGAAGATCCATTCAAGGTTTTAAGTGAAATGCATAGAGTATTAAAGAAAAACGGATATTTGATCATTTCAGAAATGCATTCGGATCCTGGTCAGAGAGAAGAGCAGATGACGCATGTTAAACTTCATCACTGGTGGGGAGAGATCGATACACTTAACGGTATAGTTCATAATGAAACCTTTAAAAGTGATGATCTGTTTAACATAGTGAACTCGTTAAATTTAAGAGATGTTAAAAAATTTACTTATTCTTTTCCAAGTGACGGATCTGACCCGAAATCAAAGGAGACACTGGATCATCTGAACAAAGCTATTGATATGTATGTTGCAAGAATTCATCAAAGTGAAAAATACAGCGCTCTAATTAATGAGGCTGAAGAATTCAGGATCAGGTTAAATGATATTGGATTTGAGCCTGCAGGAAGAGTTTTCATACTTGGTAAAAAATAACCGACATCAATTGTTGTAAGTTAAAACTTGCATTAACAGTGAATTTTAGTTACATTCAGTCACACTTTCTATAATTCGCATATTGGTCACGCACAACCACCATGATAAATATTTTGGATGTTATGTTATTTACCGCAGAATAATTTACGTTTGTGGAATATCCTGCACTCAACAGTAAAAAAATAATTAACTCTTAATGATGAAATGGAGAATAATATGTTTAAGAAAACAATAGATAGAATGGAATTGATAAAACAATTGAGAAGAATGAACAGAAAGAAAGGAAAAGTTATCCAACCGAAAACAGTCTATAACAGAAAAGATAAAAGTTGGAAGAAAACAATAGATAATTGAAATCGGTGTATTTTCAATGTCCATATTTTATTTGCAAAATAATACTTGCTTATTCTAAAAAATATAGTTATTTTGGCATTTGCATAATTTAAAACAATCTAAATATGCTAAAACTAATATTTCAACATCGTAACGGTGAATGCGATAGTTGAAATTTTATAACAATTCACCAAATACAAAGAAGGAAGTAAAATGAGTAAAGGTACAGTAAAATGGTTCAGCTCCGAAAAAGGTTTTGGATTCATCACACCAGATGACGGTGGAAAAGATTTGTTTGTTCATCATTCAGAAATTCAATCAGATGGTTTCGCAACACTGAAAGATGGCCAGGAAGTTGAGTATGAAGTTGGGGAAGGACAGAAAGGTCCATGTGCGAATAACGTAAAAGCAATATAAGTAACTTTAAGTAGTAACATATATTTGACTAAAAGCCGATGCAATGCATCGGCTTTTTTATATTTAAAAATTTCTTGCCACCTTTTTCTCTTGCATTCTCCCAAAAATACTTGTAACTTACAATAGACCGACGGTCGGTCGAGTAAAAAAATGTAAAGGCAATTCATGACAAGAGTAGTTAAAGAATATTCAGAAAGAAAGAATGAAATAATTGATATTGCGCAGAAATTATTTTATCAAAAAGGTTACGACGCCACTTCTATAGCAAACATTATCGAAGTAGTCAATATAGCTAAAGGTACATTTTATCACTATTTTAAATCAAAAGAAGATCTTTTATACCAGCTGACTAAAAGGCAAGGAGAAAATATACTTCAGAAAGTAAAATGTATTGCTTGTGATAAAAATCTGTCAGGAATTGAAAAATTTCAGAAGATCATCGATGATATCAGCAGTTATAAAGTAGATAATGTTGAAGCAATGATAGTAATGACAAAAGCAATGTACAAACCTGAAAACATTAAGCTGAGACTTAGTATTCAGGATATCATAAAAGTATCATCAGGAGAGTTTTCAAAGGTCGTTTTGCAGGGTGTAAATGAGGGTGTGTTTTATACTGACTATCCTGAATTTATAACGGATATAATATTCAGCATAGGAATCTATATTAGAGATGAATTTGCTGAATATATTTGCAAAGATAATCCGGAACCTGGCAGTTACGATAAGTTAAAGACAAAATTCCGTATGTATCAGAATTCAATAGAGAAACTATTAGGTGTTAAGAAGGGTGTTATCAAGATGTTCGATGAGGATATCCTTAATGTATTTATTCGAAGGAGATAAATATGTCGATCTTAGAATTGCAGAATGTTATTAAAATTTACGGTGAGAAAGAGCAGACGGTTCATGCTCTTCGCGGTATAGATCTAAAGATAGAAAAAGGCGACTTTCTATCTATTGTCGGTCCTTCAGGCAGTGGAAAATCTACTTTATTGAATATTGTCGGTTGCCTTGATACACCTACGACTGGGAATGTTCTGTACAATGGTAAATCATTAGCCTCATTGTCTGAAAATCAACTCTCTGACTACAGAAAAGACAACATTGCTTTTATCTTTCAGTCATATAATTTGATCCCGGTTCTTACAGTGAAAGAAAATGTCGAACTTCCTTTGGTCATAGAAAAGAAATTCACAAAGAAAGAGATCTCGGAAAAAGCCATGAAAATAATTGAAATGGTTGGTCTTAAAGATATGGCTCACAGGCTTCCGGGTGAAATATCGGGTGGTCAGGAGCAGAGGGTCGCTATCGCTCGTGCATTGGTCAAAAATCCTCTTGTGGTTCTTGCGGATGAACCTACTGCAAATCTTGATTCGAAATTGTCGGAAGAAATCATTTCAATAATGCAGAAAATGAACAAGGATAACAACACAACTTTCATTTTCTCAACTCATGATCATCTGGTTGAAAAACATGCAAAAAGGAAAATTATTCTTAAAGATGGTATGATATTCTCCGACGAGAGGTTTTAATTATGGGAACTTTATTTAAAATAGCCTTCAGAAATATTTTGCGGAATAAAAGACGGACTTTTACTTCTGCTCTCATTATTGCCGTAGGGCTGCTGTTCTTTATATTCATGGATTCAGTCATGAACGGAATGGATAAAGGAGCTACGGACAATCTTATACAGCTAAGTACATCCTCGGTTAAAATTCATACTGCACAATATTTTAAAGAAAAGAACTCATATCCTTTTAAATACGGACTGAAAAATCATAAGGGACTTGAAGAACATATTTTAAAACTTCCCGAAGTGACAGGTGTTGCACCCAGAATTGTATTTTTGGCTGAGCTGTCAAATTATACCGAAGTAAAACCGGTAATAGGTCATGTAATCGATCCTGCCAAAGATGCCGAAGTGTTTAAGCTGACTGAAAAGCTCTCAGGCTCATATTTCTCTTCAGTAAGTATGAATGAGATTATCCTTGGAACTGAACTTGCAGAAGAAATGGGGGTCTCTTTGGGTGACTACATTACTTTTTACGCACTTACTAAATACGACAGCAGAAATGCTGATGATTTTAAAGTTATCGGAATCTTAAAAACAACCGATCCTTCGATAAACAATAGTTCAGCTTATATAACTTATCAGGTCGCTAATGAATTTCTTGATCTGGAAAATATGATAACAGAATTGAATGTTTCGATTAATAAACAGAATGATTTTGAATCGGAAATAGAGATCATGGAAAGTATTAAGTCTGACCTGGAAAAGAATTTCAAAGGTCTGAAAGTGCTGACTTTTGAAGAAATGGCTGCGGATTTTCTCAATCTGAAGGATCAGAAACAGGCATGGAGCTGGGTATTTATCATTGTAATTCTACTTATAGCAGCTGTGGGAATTTTCAATACGGTTTTAATGAGCGTTTATGAAAGAATAAAGGAAATAGGTGTTCTTAGAGCACATGGATTTAAACCCTTCGATCTGACAGTTCTTTTTATGCTTGAAGGAACAATTACAGGTATTCTAGGGAGTACTTTCGGAGTTATACTTGGTTGTATAGGAAATTATTTCCTTGTTAACTACGGATATCCTATAGACAAATTTGCAGGTAATATGGATGCTTCAGGCTTTCCTATCTGGGGAACACTTTACGGTCAGTGGAATATTGATATGATAATCGCAGCCTTTATCTTCGGAATAGTCGTTGCAACAGCAGCTGCAGTAATTCCTGCACGCAAAGCGGCGAAAATGAGTATAACCGATGCTCTAAGATTTGTTTAATGAGGTTAATAACATGAATTTTATATTTAAAACAGCTGCAAGAAATGTTAAAAGGAATAAACGGAGGTCACTGCTTGCTATAATTTCGGTCACGCTTGCCCTGACACTGATAGTTTTCATGCAGGGATTTATTGGAGGCATTCTTGATTCAATGGTTAAAAATACTACGAGGAACGAGACAGGTCATATAAGAATATCCACAAAAAAATTCAAAGAAAAGTCTAAATTTATGTCAGTAACAGAAAATCTTCAGGAACCTGATAAGATCATTGGCACTATTATGGCCGACCGGAGTATATCAGAGAATATTGAGCTTATAACTGAAAGAACGAATTTCGGTGTGCTTTTAAGTAATGAAGGTAACAATAAGACAGCTATGGCAATTTCGGGAGACTCAAAGAAAGAAAAAGATCTTTCTATGCTCTACAAATCAATTAAAGAGGGCAGATATCTTGAAAATGAAAGGGAGATGATCATAGGAAAAGGTCTTGCTGAAACTTTAAAATATAAGCTCGGCGATGAGGTGAAAGTCATGACACAGGGTGCTGATTATGCACTTCATCTCAGAAAATTCACTATTGTAGGTATTTTCGATACCGGTCTAAAAACAATGGATGATAATTTCTTTCAGATAGGCTTAAAAGATGCTCAAAAACTTCTCAGATCAGATAATTCAGTTCAGCAGATAATCATCATGCTGAAAGATTATAAGGATTCTGAAAAGATAGCAGGATTTATCTCTATGATACTGAAAAATGATGAGCTTTCAGTAGATACATGGACAAAGATCAGCAGCAATTATGACTATATGGAGATGGTATCCGGAATATACAACTGGATATATTTTATAATAGCACTTCTCGGTGCTTTCATCATAGGTAATATTATGACTATGGTCGTACTTGAACGAAGACATGAGATAGGTATTCTCAAATCTATGGGGCTAAAGGGAAGAGAAATACTTATGCTTTTTCTCACTGAAGGCATGATAATGGGATTTTTGGGCAGTCTGGTCGGAACCATTCTGGGTATCATTATCATCAGTATTATCAACATTAACGGACTTGATCTTACAAAGATGCTTGCAGGTGTGAAAAATTTCCCTGTGGATAATGTTATATTCTTCACTATCAGCATAAGTTCGGTTATGAAGTCATTGTTACTCGGAACTCTGATATCTTCACTGGTTTCGATACTGCCGTCAAGAAGAGCTGCGAAGATGAATGTTGTGGATTCGATCAAGGTTGTGTAGGGAACGGTTTCAAACCGTTCCCATGCAATGGAGAATGGAGAATTTTTCCGTAGCGGGAAGGTTCCTATGCCTTCCCGCTAGGGATAAAAAGGAGAACAAATGAAAATAATATTCAAAATGATTACGGTTATAATCCTTGTATATTTGACCAGTACCTTTGCTCTTACAGGTGAAGAAATACTAAAAAAAATGGATTTTAACAGAGACTATAAAACTATGAAGTGCAATGCATTGATGGAGATACACATTGATGATAAGATCAGAACGAAATCAATGAGCATAAAAGGAATGCTTGAAGGAAAAAAATCACTTGTTGAATTCCTTAATCCCGAAGATAAGGGTACAAAATACCTGATGCTGGATGATAACCTTTGGATATATTTTCCTGAGGAGGAAGATGTTGTTAAAATTTCAGGTCATATGCTTAAAGAGGGGATGATGGGTAGTGATGTATCCTATGAAGATGCTCTTGAGAATGATCTGCTTTCAGAGAAATATGATATAACAATCACCGGGGAAGAAAAATTCAGTGACAAAGACTGCTATGTGATCACTCTCGAAGCAAAGGTTAAAGATGCTCCATACCATAAAAGGATCATGTATGTTGACAAAGTTGATTTTGTGGGATTGAAAGAGGAAATGTATGCTAAATCCGGCAAATTATTGAAAGAATCTGTTGTTCTTGAAATAGCAGAGATAACAGGTCGTAAATATCCGGTAAAGAGTGAAATGGTAAATAAATTAAGAAAAAATAGTAAAACTGTATTTACTATGAGTGATCTTAAGTTTGACGTTGTGTTTGAGAAGGATATTTTTACTATGAGAAATTTAAGGAAATAGCCTTGATGAAATTGCTTGTAAGAAATATTGTTTTTTGTGCGTGTTTTTTACGAGACGCATTGGTAGTGCGTCTGTACGGTCTTGGTGTTTCTTCAATATTGTCGTTGATAATGATATTTAATATTTCTTCCATTTTCTCAGCAGGGATTCAATTCAAAGTTTCTGTGTTTTCTGATCTGGGTTTGATCCAGAGCATTGTTACAGATAATAATGATGAATTTGATTTTGCGGGAGTTAGTTCTTTTTCTTTGACTACTAAAAGAAAATTCAATTTTGGTAAATTTGAAAGTGCATTTGATGTTATTGTTCCCTACGGTGGATCGGTTGAAGAGTATTTTTTCACTAATATTTCTGACATTAAACTTAGTACATCATCGGGTAATGTTGAGTTATTTTCAATTGACGAAGTTCCTGTTCTTTTTGATCTCAGGAAATTTTATTTCTCGGTTTATTTTCCTTTAGCTGATCTGACTGTTGGAAGGCAGATCATTAATTTTGGAAAGGGAGTATTTTTTTCTCCGGCAGATGTTTTTTCCACAGTGGAACTAAGCGATATTAATTTCCGTCGTAGAGGATCGGATATTGTTGATCTTCAAATACCGATTTCAAGCTTAAGCGGTATAGATATTATTTCAGAGTTTCCGTACTCAGATAAAATCCACTCTACAGCGATAAAGTATTTTAACACAATAAATAACATTGATATAAGCTTACTTGGGATCTATAAAAATGCCCAGGAAGATCCGTCATTCAGTGATGAATTGCTTTCCGGAGTAGCTTTCAAAGGTGATATTGAGGTCGGGTTGTACGGAGAGGTAGTACTGCATTATTTATCAGGGCAAAAGAGATCATACTTTGAGGGTATGATCGGGACAGATTATTCAATAGAAAACAAATGGTTCTTCAATCTGGAATATTTGTATAAACAATCTGACTGGGAATACAGTTACTGGGGAGAGCATGATATATTCGGATCGGTTAGCTATTCTGTCAATGATCTGACAAGGATATCTACTTCACTGGTCTATGATATTAAAAATGAAATGACACTAGGTTCGATTCAGTATTTTTATAACATGCTGCAGAATATGAATACAATACTTTATATTCAGGGAATTGACAGTTCTGAAGGGAGTTATTTAAAGTATTCTGCGAGAGTGGAGTGGTTGTTTTAATACTTTACTTCCTTCCCAGCTCTACAAGTTCCATAAGTTCCATAACGGTTGTAAATCTTTTTTTCAATCCCACAATTATCTAATTGCAATTTTGTTTAAATTAAGTTAGTATATAAACTTATGTATTTTATACATAATCTTACTGATTCATCTAGCTTGGTGATCAAAATTGTTTACTCAAAAAATTAAGAAGGTTTTCTAATGGCAAATAATGACAACATAAATTTTGAAGAAAAATTGTGGCTTGCGGCTGACAAGATGCGAAATAATCTCGATCCGGCGGAATACAAGCATGTGGTTCTCGGACTTATATTTTTAAAATATATTTCAGACACTTTTGAGGAAAAATATAATCAGCTTGTAAAAGAGGGCGAAGGCTTTGAAGAGGACAGGGACGAATATTCTTCTGAAAATATTTTCTGGGTGCCTCAAAAAGCAAGATGGAAGCACCTACAGGACAACGCGAAAAAACCTGAGATCGGCATTATAATTGACGAAGCGATGATAGAGATCGAAAAGGAAAATGTTTCTTTAAAGGGAGTTCTGAACAAGAATTAC
>JAFGVM010000019.1 GCA_016937995.1 Candidatus Delongbacteria bacterium | reverse complement strand
CGTAACTTTTTCATGGGATGACGGCTCATCTTCATCAGATGATAATACGTACGAATGGGAACTTTTTAAAATTTCAGGTAGCGGCGCAACTCCAATTGCTTCCGAAAATACAACAACTACTGCCTTTGGCTATTCGCTTAACGATGAAGGAACATATCAGTGGAGAGTAAGGACTAAAGATCCAGCCGGTAATCAAAGTGATTATTCTGCATCGTGGGATTTTACGATTAACAATGCTCAGGTTACTGACCTTAGCGACAGAAGTATCGTTTTACTTGCACCTAAAGATAGTCTTGTTACAGTAGAAACTTCTCATACTTTCTGGTGGGAAAAATTAGAGGGTGCTGAAGAATATAACTTTCAACTAGTAACTCCTTCTTTTGAAAGTATAGAATCATTGATAGAGGATACAACACTAACAGATAACCAAATCAAACTAACAATTCCTCCAGGCACATATCAGTGGCGCGTTAAAGGACTCAATTCTATTTCTCAGACTGGTTATTCCATTTATACGCTAATTATCAATCCTTCTGAATAACAATGCTAAAAAAGAATAATAAAAGAAACACGTACATAATGCTTCCAATTGTTCTTGCAATCTGGGGTGTAATATTTTTTAAAGTTTTTTTGGGAAATCGAGGAGGGGAAATCGATACAAATCAACTTCCAGCAAGCTTTCAACATGATTTAAAAGACACCTTGGTGACAAATTCCTACGAGCTTGATTTGTCTTACGATGATCCTTTTCTTGGGATAACTTCAACTCCAAAAGTCACAAAGAATAGTTCACCTGAGAGTTCAGGTAATACTTTAGAAGAAACTTTAATCCTTCCTAATATTATCTACAGCGGCTATGTAAAAAATGAAGAATCAGTTTCAGCATACCTTAATATTGATGGCGAAATAATTATTGCAGAAGAGAACAAAGAATACGCTGATGTTAAGGTTCTTAAGATTCTTCCGGATTCAGTATTAGTTTATTTCAAAAACAAACAAGAATGGATAAAAATATAAATCTCAAATTCCTCTTTTCTTACCTTGTTTTAACCAGTATCATTTGCTCTCAATCGAACTTTTTGAATGCACAAGATGAACTGTTACGTCATATTACAATAAAAGCAGATGGTTATTGTCACCTTTTTTATGTTCCCTACTCAATTAAAAAAGTTAATGTCGAAGATGATGTAACTTATTATTGGTTTGCAAATGGAGAAGTGCATCAAAATACCGGGGGATATTCCGGTCAACTTCTCCAAAGTATTTATCAGAAAACAACATTTGGAGGATCTCTTATTGAGAAAGGTACTTTTAAAAATGGAGTAAAAGACGGGGTTTGGAAGATATGGGATTTAGATGGAAATCTTGTAAAGATTGAGAATTGGAAGAAAGGATTTAAAGATGGTAAAGCATATATTATTGACCCTGTTGCTGAAAAAGAAGTCATTACAGGATACAAAGACGATCAGAAACATGGATGGGAACTTCAATTTCAAAATGATTCATTAATTATGAAGGAGAGGTTTAAACACGGAGTAAAAATAGATTCGGATCGTCATTTTCTCTTTTTTCACAAAAATCAGTAATGTTATTTCAACAAGTATATGAATCGCTATCTGAAGATAGGAATTACGAAAAAGATCAAAGCCGGTGCGCTTCTTCTGGTTATTGGTATTGCTTTGATTCTTTTTATGCTTATCGGTTTATATCTGCTCAGGAAAGGACTAACCCACCGGTTACTATCTGCGGCCCATACCGAAGAACAACTTCGATACAACCTTCAAAGTGCAATATCCTTTCTGGAGAACGAGGAGGATATTCAGACCTCTTATGATTTTAGTTTATTCCCGGAGCTGGGAGATAGCACTACAATTAAGATAAATAATTGGGGATTTTTTGATACAGGGTTGATACATTCAAAATTAAACAATCAAAATAAAAGAAGTATATACCTTTTGGGAGGGAACCTTGGATCAAGAAATGAATTGCCATCACTTTACCATTCCGATCCTGACCGATATTTGTCAATTGGAGGTTTTACTTACCTTGGTACAAACACTTATCTCCCCCGATACGGAATAAGAAAAGCGTATGTAAACGGAGTTGGTTATTACCGTGATAGTTTAGTTTATGGAGAACAGCATCAGGCACAATTGAAATTGCCGAATCTTTCTGAGAAGATACTTACACGCCATAAACAATTCATCTTAAATCCATCTGCCAGCATCGCAACAGTATCCCCTTCGGATCATTATCGATTCCAAGCTTTGAAAAGATCATTTTTTGATAAAACCTATCTGATTGAATCAGACCGTGACATAGATCTCAGAGGCATTTCTTTGATTGGAAATATTATTGTCCATTCTAAAAGGAATATTCTTATTGACAGTACATCCACTATTGATCAATGTATTCTTATTGCGCAAACAATAAAAGTTAATAGCAATTTTAAAGGGAGAGGACAATTGTTGGCACAAAAATCCATCTTTATCGATGAGAATTGTCGTTTTTATAGTCCAAGTATCTTATCTGTTTTAAATGGTTCATCTCAGGGAAAAATAACATTGGAAGAACAAGTTTTTTTTAATGG
>JAFGVM010000018.1 GCA_016937995.1 Candidatus Delongbacteria bacterium | reverse complement strand
TTCTCTTTGCTGCTTGTGTCTTCATAATTTATGAAAACTTCTTTTGCTTTCCTATCAATACTATTTTCTTGCCTATGTCAATGAACGAGTGATCTCACGGGGAATCGAACCCCGGTTGCAAGGATGAAAACCTTGAGTCCTAACCACTAGACGATGAGACCAATTTGTTTATTTCAAGGGTGAGAGACGGGTTTTGAACCCGCGACAACCTGAGTCACAGTCAGGCACTCTACCAACTGAGCTACTCCCACCATAATTCTTAAGGGTCGCTAATTTAAGAATTATTTCTACGGTTGTCAAGTACTTTTAGCAATTTATTTTGTCAGATTTCTGACTAAATTACTGAAGCGGGTCAAATGTAAAAATTATTTTTTTTAATGTCAAGTATTTTTAACATTATTTTCAAAGTTGATACGCTATTCGGAAGAGACACTCTATCAGTGCTTTTTTAACTGGAAAATAAAATGTTGATAAAGTTTACAATTTAGTCCTTCTTTGATAAAGTGAATGGTTCTATATGAACGACCACATCAGATATTTCAGGTCCCTCTTTTAGTAAAACATCTATAACTTTATCAGCAATATCATGACCCTGCTTTACGGTAAGATCATCATCAACCAGAACGTGGAGGTCCACAAATGTATCAGAACCGTGTTTTCTGCTTCTGATACCATGAACCTCTTTCACATCTTCTATCAAAAGCACAATATCCTTTATTTTTTCAATATCCCCCTTCTCTGCACCTTTATCAGTTAACTCAGAGAAAGATCTTGAAAATATTTGCCAAGCTACCCTAAATATTATTACCGCAACAATGATAGCACCGATATGATCAATGAAAGCGAGCGAAGGATAATTAACAGATATGAATACCGCAATAAAAGCAGGTATTGAACTGAATGCATCTGTTCTATGATGCCAGGCATTTGCTTCTAAGGATCTTGAGCTATGCTTTTTTGAATATCTCATTGTAACTCTGTAAAGTATTTCCTTCAATACAATAGAAAAACTTATTCCTATTAAAGAAAACCATGTTGGATTTTCCAGATGTTCATCCCTGATAGTACTTACAGCTTCCCATCCAATACCCAATGCTGTTAATGCCAGAATGAATCCAATAAATGTAGTAACTATTGTCTCGATCCTGCCGTGACCGTATGGATGTTCTTCATCAGGAGGTGCGGACCAATATTTTACTCCGACAAGTATAGCAACATCCGTAGTAAGGTCTGACAATGAATGCACTCCATCTGCGATCGCAGCCTGACTATGTCCCAGGAAACCTGTAATTATTTTCAGTATTGATAGGAATAAGTTAATGAACATACCGTAATATGTTATTTTCTTTATTTCCACCAATTTCTCTGTATTTGAAGTGTCTTTATTCATTAATAATAAAGTTGTTAATTTTAATTTTTTATCGCAACCATAAAAACATAATATTTACCAAAAGTTATTACTTTAAATCCGTGTTGCTGCAAATATTTTTTGTAAAAGCTTATATCTTTTATTAAAAGATTCATGTTTGACTCAGTGTAATTTTTTGTTTTAGCTCCATAAACCACTTCTCTGTCAATATATCTGCTGTTTGGGAAACCAAGAATAACACTACCATCGGGTTTTAAAATATTTTGTACCAGGTATCTGAATATTTCTTTTCCATCAAAATCAGGACTTTGCAAAGTACCAACGGTCAATATCAGATCCTGCTTTTCAAAATGCATTTCAGGTATATCTTTAATATCACCCAGAATAAAATTATAATTATGTTCTTTGAATAGTTCATTTGCTTCATTAATGGCTGATTCACAATGATCCAGGCCGGTAAAATTTAATGAGCTAACAAATTCATTATCATAAACATGCTCAAATGCTTTAAATTCATCACCTCTGTTTATACCTAAATTTAATACATTGGACCTGAATTTTAAATTTATCTCTCTTAAACTTCTCATGTAATCACTTAAAAAATATGGTTCTTCAAGTTTCTTGATCTGGGCAAAAATTGAACCTACTCCGTATTTCTCTCTTATGTCAACACCAGAATTTGTATGCCATGAATTACTAATATTCAAAGGTGCAAATCTGATCTTCACCGTATTTGGAGAAGCTTTTTCAGGAGTTAATATTCTACACTTTAATATTTCAGCCAGATCCACCCATATTTTAAACGGTCTGTAAATGTACTCAGTACCCTTGATCGATATCACAGTTCCTGAAAAATCCACAGAAATGTCTGGATCTATTACTTCGAACTCAACAAAATCCAAAGAGGATTTTTTCAGTTCCTTTTTTAATCTGGTCTTTATCTCAAATAATGTTTCGTTAGTAAATTTCATATTTTTTTATTTTTTCAAATGTTAGTCGAATGATACATGAGATAGTCCTTTTTATCAAGAAAATTATTAGGATTTTCAGTCGGTCTAAAAGCCTGAACCGGAAGAATTACGATGATCATCCTGAATCAATTGTCTTATTTTTTTCCTAAATTAATGATTTTGATTTTAGTCCTTTATCAATTATTATTACTTTCTGTTCCAAAGTAATGGTAACAAAATTATATAATGGAGTATGTTATGCAAATTATCGAATGTGTACCGAACTTCAGTGAAGGTCGTAATATGGCTATTATTGATCAGATCACTGATGAAATAAAAAAAGTAAAAGGTGTTAGACTTTTAGATGTTGATCCAGGATTCGATACCAACAGAACAGTTGTAACTATGGTAGGTGAACCTGAACCGGTAAAATTAGCGGCTTTCAACGCAATTAAAAAGGCTCAGGACCTTATCGATATGACCAAACATAAAGGTGCTCATCCCAGATTCGGTGCTTGTGATGTTTGTCCGGTCATACCTGTAAGCGGGATAACAATGGACGAATGCGTTGTTATTGCTCATGATCTTGGAAAGAAACTTGGTGAGGAACTTGATTATCCTGTCTATTTTTACGAATATGCCGCAACAGCTCCTGAAAGAAAAAACCTTGCCTGGGTCAGACAGGGTGAATATGAGGCTCTTGAATCAAATATGAAACAAGCTGACAGAAAACCTGATGCAGGTCCTTTAGAATTCAGGCCTAAAAAAGGTGCTACTGCTGTAAGTGCAAGAGATTTTCTTATTGCATATAATGTAAGTTTGAATACTACAAATGCCAAACTTGCTCATGATATTGCTTTGAACATAAGAGAGCAGGGAAGATTTTTGAAAGATGAAAACGACAAATTTGTCAAAGATGAGAACGGTAAAAAAGTTAAACAACCAGGAATATTCAAAAATTGTAAAGCGATAGGCTGGTATGTTGATGATTACAAAAGAGCTCAGATATCGATAAATCTTACAAACTACCATGTAACTTCAATGCATGATGTTTTTGATGAAATATGTAAACAAGCGGCTGAAAAAGGTCTTAGAGTTACAGGATCTGAAGCAGTTGGTGTTGTTCCGAAAGAAGCTATGTTGATCGCCGGCAAACATTATCTTGCTAAACAGGGTATGTGTGAAGGGATCGATGAAGGTGAGATCATTAAAGTTGCAATTCAGTCACTTGGTCTTGATGATGTTGCTCCATTTGACCCGAAAGATAAAATAATTGAATATATGATCGCCAAAGAAGGAAAACTTGCGGATCTTACTATAACTCAATTTAATGATCTTCTTTCTACTGATGCCCCTGCACCAGGAGGTGGTTCTGTAGCTGCATTAGCAGGTAGCATCGCAGCTTCCCTTGGAGCTATGGTAATGAATCTTACTTACGATAAAAAAGGTTATAAGAAATTCAATGAAGAAACTAATAGGCTCGCTAAAGAGCTTCAGGACAGAAAGTATGAGCTTATTAATTTGATCGATGCTGACACAGACGCATTTAATGTTCTTATGGATGCTCTACAAGCCAAATCAAAAGCCAAGAAATCAGATGACGAGAACGAAAAAGCTGCAGCTGAAAAACAATACTATGATGCAACTGTTCTTGCAACAGATGTTCCTTTGAAAGTTATGAATAGAATTATTGAGCTTACACCTTTTATCAAGAGAGTTGCTGAATTTGGAAATACAAATGCAGCAAGTGATGCTGGTGTTGCAGCATTGATGATCGAAGCCGGAGTAAAGGGTGCAGGACTTAATGTAAAGATCAACCTGTCCGGGTTTGATGATGCTGATGAGTATAAGATCTCAACCTTGAAAAAGATGAACGATATTCTTGCTGAAGTTAACGGAAAAGTGGAAGAGATACTTGCAATAGTAGATTCTAAGATATAAAATCTACTATTACTAAACAAAAAAGAAACGATGTTCAATAATGAACATCGTTTCTTTTTATAGTGGCTCCCATAATTTAGACAGCTTTTTTAGTTTTGGTGTGTAATCATAATCACGCAATTCCGGCATTCTCCCATTTGTAATA
>JAFGVM010000017.1 GCA_016937995.1 Candidatus Delongbacteria bacterium | reverse complement strand
TAGAAATTATATTCGTTCATTTACGTCTGTAAACTCACTTTATAATTTCGTTACTTCCTAAAAAATCTGCATTTTTACACAATATCTTTATTTTAGTCGCATTTGTTTTCACACAAGTGAAATACGGGTGGTAAGATAAATACATTTCTGTATGTTTGCAAATAGAATTTAATTTGACATTCGAACAAAGATATTATATTATCTGTTTAAACAACTGTAACTAAACACTAAAGATCGAATAATGAAAAGAACACTACCGGTTATATTTATAATTATATTTGCAGCAATATCTTATGCAAATCCCTTTTCAACTTACAAAGAGCATCTGGGTTTAAGCGATGCAAAACAGGATAGTTTTTATGTTATAAATCCAGTTGTCCGCAAGTCCATGTATTTCAACAGTGTATTGGAAATAAATGTTGAAAACAGATTCAGTTTGCCACTTCTAGCATATGATCCTAATGGTGTTGTAATTATGGATAATAACCTGGCTTCGGCAACCCAAACAATATTGAACGATGATCTGTATATCAGAGTAACTTCAAGCGATCAAATTGGAAGAACTGATATTACTTATACTGTTTATGCAGATACACTTTTTGAAGTCCAAACTTCAGATACTTTTACTTTAACAGTAGATGATCCTGCATATTCCTGGATAGAAATGGGAAGTGCATACAGTTTTTTACCCCAATATTGTGTCGGTATCGATACAATTAAATGGAAAGCTGCCACTCATTTTTCTTTCGGTACTGATTCAATGTATCTTAAGCAGATAGAGTTTGGTTTTCAGGAAGAAGAAATGGTGGACTGGAAACTTGTTGAATTCAATGAAGTTCCAACAGATATTCTGATCGGAGATATGGCGGATTCATTATTGTGTTCTGCGAACGAACCTTCTTATGTTGAATTTGATTATATACAATCTAATTTTACAGATACATATTTTTCGGGGGATGTGGCATTGGTTTTCTCATCTGACGGTAATTTTATGTCTATGGATCCAAATGCTGAGAGTTCCGGCACATGGATATATGCTGAATTAGAGGATTATGACTACTGGGAATTGGCAAATTCTTACACTCCGGATTACAACGGTGCATGGTATATGAGAATGCAGGTCTATAATCTAACAACAGGAATCGAAGAAACATATTATTCCGGAAATATTTCAAATTTTGAACTTCATCAGAATTATCCGAATCCGTTCAACCCGACAACAGAAATTAATTTTACTTTAAAGCATAATTCTGTGACTAAACTTACTGTTTTTAATTCTAACGGTGAAGTAGTTAAAGTTTTAAATGTCGGAAGATTAGAGAAAGGTTCCCATAGTTTCAGTTTCGATGGTCAGGATTTGAATTCGGGTCTATATTTTTATCAGCTTGAAGTTAACGGTGTTCGATCGACAAAAAAAATGATATTAATGAAATAAATTCCTGGTTTATGAATTTGTTTTAATTCCTTAAAGATTAAAACAAATTGCTAAAACATAAATATTTTTTATATTACAAGCCATAAATACAAAAAATTGGAGCATATAATGTTAGACATTAAATATATCAGGGAAAATCCTGATGAAGTTAAAAAGAGATTAGAAACAAAAAATACTATAATTGATATTGATAAATTATTAAAACTTGATACTGACAGAAGAAATCTTCTGGGTGAAGTAGAGCAGTTAAAAGCTGAAAGAAATAAAGCTACGCAAATGATAGCTCAGCTGAAAAGAGAAAAAAAAGACGCAACTGAGCCGATCACAGCAACAAGAGAGATCGGTGATAATATAGCTGTTCTGGACGGTAAGATCAGAGAGATAGATGTAGATATCAGAGAAATAATGATGTCAATTCCAAATTTACCTCATGATTCAGTTCCTGTAGGTAAGAGTGAGAAAGAAAATGTCACTGTAAAAGAGGTTGGTGAGAAGAGAAACTTTGGTTTTAAAGTTCTTGATCATATTGAACTTACCGAAAAACTTGGAATTATGGACTTTAAGCGTGCAAGCAGAATGTCAGGTTCAGGATTTCCTTTATATATCGGGAAAGGAGCACAGCTCGAAAGAGCATTGATAAATTATATGCTTGAATTTCATATTAAAGACGGATATAGGGAAGTGATTCCACCAATAGTAGCACTACCTTCCGCAATGGAGGGAACTTCTCAACTACCAAAGTTGAAAGATGATATGTATTACAGTGAAAGAGATGACATATATTTGATCCCGACCGGTGAAGTAACTCTTACAAATATTCACAGAGAAGAAATGCTTGATGTTAAAGAATTACCTATAAATTATACAGGATATACACCTTGTTTCAGAAGAGAAGCGGGAAGTTATGGTAAAGAAACTAAAGGTTTGTTAAGAGTTCATCAATTCAATAAAGTTGAGATGGTAAAATTTGTAAGGCCTGAGACTTCTTACGATGAACTGGAAGAGTTGCTGAAAAGGGTTGAAGGAATTCTTGGAGAACTGAAAATTCCATACAGAGTATTGGAGCTTTGTACCGGAGATCTTAGTTTTGGAGCAGCAAAATGCTATGATATAGAGACATGGTCACCGGCTGAAGATAAATATTTAGAAGCATCATCATGCAGTAACTTTGAAGATTTTCAAGCAAGAAGAATGAACATCCGTTATAGACCTGAACCAAAAGCGAAACCAGAATTTATTCATACTCTAAATGGAAGCGGGTTGGCAACTTCAAGATTGATGGTCTCTTTGATGGAGCATTATCAAAATGAGGATGGATCTATCACGGTTCCCGAGGTTCTTAGAAAATACACCGGGTTTGATCTCATAAATTGATAATGGAGAATTGGAGGGCAGGTTAATGACCTGCCTTTTTTATTTTGGCAAATTTGTAAACGATTTGTTATATTAATAATGATAGTTCATAAATTATTTAGAGGAGGGGAAATGAAAAGATGTTCAGTAGTAGTTTTTACAATTGTGCTTGCATTCGTGTTCACCGGATGTATAGACTTGAGTACCCAGGAGGAAAATAAGAATAAAATTGCTAAGCTTGAAGCAAAGATAGACAGTCTTGAAACAGTGATAGCCGGTAAAAAAAGTAAACCTAAGACCAAATCATCAACAAGCACTTCAACGAACACCGCTTCATCAAAAGGTGTTTTTAATAAATCTTCAGCAAATATTACTGCAATAATTGCTGATGTAGAAGAATACCTTGAGGCAGTAGAAACAGCCAAAGCCTATGAAAGAAGAGGGAAAAGTGTTTCTGCAAAAGAATTCTATGATAAGTCGGACGAATATAAGAGTAAAGTAGAAAAACTTTTTGCCAAAGATGCTGTTATTACTCTTGATTTCAGTATGAAAAAGAATATTACTCAAAATTATATGTTCCAGGAGAAGAGCTGGAAACTGAGAACACAGTACTACAGTTCGGTAAATCCGGGTGGAAAACCAAAGGATTGGTTAACTTCGGATAAGCAGGCAAGTAGGCTTGAAAGTTTAATTCAGGGAAGGAAATACCGTGTAAAATTTAAAGTTCTTGAGCCGATCGCTATGCCTTACGGTGGGACAATGTCGTATTTTACAATGCATGTTAAATATTTGGATATAAGACCGATAGAGTAAGCGGATTTTGTAAGGGTCACAGATCTGCGACCCTTACAAATCTAATTCAAGTACAACAGGACAGTGATCGGATCCTTCCACTTCATTTAAGATGTATGAATCTTTTACTTTATTAAAGAATTCTTTATTTACAAAATGATAGTCTATTCTCCATCCGGCATTATTCTGTCTTGCATTAAATCTATAGCTCCACCATGAATATTCCACTTTTTCAGGGTATAATTTTCTAAAAGTATCAACGTATCCGGTATTTTCAAATTTTGTCATCCATTCTCTTTCTACAGGGAGGAAGCCTGATCTGGTTTCATTTGATTTCGGATTTTTAAGGTCTATAGGATGATGTGCAGTGTTGTAATCTCCGCAAATGACAAGGTTTGTTCCTGCTGATCTAAGTTTTTCACAATGTTCCAGAATAGCATCATAGAATCTCAGTTTATAATCAAGTCTTGTGTCACTCATTTGGCCGTTCGGGAAATAAATATTCAACAATGTAAAATCTTTATACTCGGCCTGGACGATCCTTCCTTCCGTGTCGAATTCTTCTATTCCGACTCCATAGGTTACGTTCTTTGGTTTTATCTTAGAATATACTGCTGTTCCGCTATAGCCCTTTTTAACTGCAAATGAAAAATAAGAATGATATCCCTCACGGTTCCTCATATCATCTTCCAGCTGATCATCATGTATCTTTGTTTCCTGAAGACATAGGATATCAGGTTTCTCAGAGTCTAACCATTCAAAGAAACCTTTTTTCGATGCTGCTCTGATACCATTTACGTTAAATGAGTAGATTTTCATAAAAATTCCTAAATTATTTGTTCTTGATTATACATTCTGAAAGTTTTCTTAAAATGTTAGAAATAAATTCTTTGTTCTCTTTTCCTTTTGCTACTTTCATCATCATCGTATATAGTTCTTCATTAGGATCTGTTAAAATAATTCCATTAAAATCAAGAAATACCAGACCGGTTACAAGAGCTACCCTTTTATTTCCATCTACAAACGGATGATTCTGGCAAATATGAAAAATATATGCTGCTGCCATACTGAAAAGATCAGTATGTAAATATTTGCCTTCAAAGGTTGTCTCAGCCATAGATAGAGCTGAGCTTAAAAGGGTAATATCTCTCAAGCCTTTCCTGCCGCCGTATATTTCAATTTGATTGTTATGGATCTCTATTACTTCTGCAAGTGTAAGAAATAAGACAGCTTTTTTCATTCAGATAGTTTATTTAAAGTTTTTGAATGAGTTCTATTGATAAAGTCGAGAGAATTTTTCAGTCTGTCCATCCTTTTTTCATCACTTACGGGAGAAATAATGATATTTTTTCCGTCAGTAGAAAGTTCTAATGCGGTACTCTCATCAATATGAAGCAGTTCGATAATTGGTTTATCAATTACAAGTGCGGAGCTGTTTCCATGTTTTATCATTTTTTTGATCATTTAAAGCCTCTTCCGTATACATAATGTATATACGGCAAGTGTAAAAGTCAAGCTTTTTTCTTAATATTGACCATAATAATACCTGTCAGAATAAGTAAAACCCCAAAAAATGTCTGCCATCCAAAACCTTCACTGAGAAAAATTACAGCAAGTATAACAGTAAAAACTGGCTCCATCAGATATCCTAATCCTGCAATAGTAGGCTGAATTCTCTTTTGAATATAAAATTGAAGTGAAAATGGAATAAATGTAGCAAATACAGCAAGAAATACAAGTGTTAAAATTACGATAGGGTCAAATACTGTATCAAGATCGATAGACCTTCCAAACACAAATATCTCATAACCCAGGTAACCGAATCCCAGAACAGCGCTTGCAATAAATTGAACGAATATCAGTGAGAACATATTTTTTTCTTTTGTAAAATGGCTGATGAACATGATCTGGAAAGCAAAGGTCAAACCACATGCGATCGTATAAATATCACCAATATTAAAGCTGAAACTGCCTATGTCGCTTACAGAAAGAAGATAAACTCCGATAAATGCGGTAGCCACACTGAAAAGAACTATCGCCCTGATCTTGTTCCTCCAGAATAGTTTTTCAACAAAAGGTAAGAATAAAATATATGTTGCAGTCAGGAATCCCGAATTTGATGCAGTTGTATATTGAAGTCCGACAAGCTGAAATATCATTGCAAGACCATTGATGGAACCGATTATACTACCTTTTATGATATTATTCCTGTTCAATGTGATCTTTTTCTTAAAGAATATTCCTACAGTGATACCTGCAAGTAAAAATCGAAATGAGATGATAAATGAGACAGGTAATTCATAATCGACCAAAAGTACTTTTCCGAAGATAAAGGTAGAAGCCCATAATAAATTTATAATGACAAGTAAAATAAGCATAAAATCAGTTTCTCTGTTAGGTTATACACATTGCGAGTAAGGGGATAAATTTACTTTATTTGGTCATATAAATCAATACAGTATTTTTTATCAACATAATTCACATTCATAAAAAGTGAGATTTGGCAATTTTTTTCACAATTTTAGGCAGTGGAACAAAAAAAATAAAATTTTCTGACATTAATATTGAGGAATTAAAATTTTACAAGTATCTTGAACGTCCCGAATAAATCAGTCAAAATATCAAAATGGATCCTGAGATGAACGAAGATATAAAAAAAATACCACCGCATGACCTTGAAATAGAAAAAGCATTACTTTGTTGTATTATGATAGATGAGGACTGGGATGAAAAACTAGGTGATATGCGTCCAGAGGAATCATATTTTTATTCAAAACAACACAGATATATTTATCAGGCAATGAAAAATCTCATGTCAAATAATCATGCTATTGATCTGCTTAGTTTAAAAAATCACCTTCATAAGACAGGGAAACTAAGTGATGCAGGAGGAGCTCCTTATCTGGCAGAAGTAATAGATGCAATTTCCACAAGCGCAAATATCAGGCATTATGCAGAAATAGTTCAAAATAAATATTTGCTGAGATCATTAATACACTTAAGCACTGATTCTATAGAAACTGCATATTCTGAGGAGAAAGAGGCCAATCAGTTATTGGACAAGCTCAGTGGGGAATTATTTGAACTGGCGGAAAAAAAGCAGAGGAACATACCTTTACAAATTGAGGAATCATTATATAAAGTATACGCACAGATAGAAGAGTGGAGTAAAAAATCAGGTGATGTCTCAGGTGTTACTTCAGGATATGAGAGACTTGATTCACTGACAGCCGGATGGCAGAACAGTAATCTTTTAGTTCTTGCTGCAAGACCTAGTATGGGAAAAACTCAGCTGGCTTTGAATTTTGCTATAAATGCAGCGAGATCAGAAGAAAAGACTCCGGTAGCTATTTTCAGCCTTGAAATGGGTAGAAGTGAATTGGCAATGAGATTACTTTCTATGGTTGGTAATGTCAGCCTTAAAAATCTTAAAGCCGGAAATCTACAGGCTGATGAATGGACATCTCTTGGCATTGCAATGGGTGCCCTTGCAGAACTTCCAATTTTCATTGATGATTCCACTTCACTGAATGTTCTTGAGCTTAGAACAAAATGCCGAAGATTGAAAAAAGATAAAAATATCGGTCTGATCATTATTGATTATATCGGTTTGATGGAGACAGACTCAAAGATAGAGAGACATGAAGGTATTTCCAGGATATCCAGAGCATTAAAAGGTCTTTCAAAAGAACTTGATGTTCCAATTATGGTCCTATCACAGCTGAACAGAGAGGTTGATAAAAGACAGGACAAGAGACCTATTCTTTCTGATCTTCGGGAATCAGGTGCGATCGAGCAGGATGCAGACCTTGTTATGTTCATTTTAAGACCTGAATTTTATGGTATAAAGGATGCTAACGGGCGGGATCAGTCAGGTCTTGCTGAAGTTATTATCGGTAAGCAGAGAAGTGGTCCGACCGGGATCGTCAACCTTCATTTTGATAAAAAATGTTTGAAGTTTGAGGATAATATTGACAGGTTTGCTGAAGATAGATACAGTCAAATATAAAATGTTTTAAACTTTGATCTGCTGCGTTGAAGTGTAAATTATTCTCAATTCATTTACATCATGTAAACTCATTTTCGAAAATTTACATTCTCCTTGCATATCTTTATTTAAATTCATTTTAAAATTTGCGGTGAATTGTTAATTTTTACACTATGAAGTTTTCAAGATCTAAAGTGTTAATTGACTTCAAACTCTTCATTTTATTTTTTTTGAGTTCTACGGACTATTAAATATATCTCTTGACTTATCAGGCATTTATTTACAAATTATTTCTGACAAAAATACAGTTTGCGGCACAACACTAAGATCAAATAATTAACTTGAAGGTTATATTTTGACTAAATTCATTAAGAAAGCACACAAATTTTTAACTCATGATCTTTGGTTCACTGATATTGAGGAGAGTTTTAGCGGAGCTAAACGATTTTTTATGAAAGAGTTACAGATGCTTGTTCTTGAAGTTAAACTTCTGCAGAGGAACAATCTTTTCAGCAGAGCCTCTGCCCTTGCATTTACCACCCTTTTATCACTTATACCTGTTTTAGCGATATTATTCATGTTCTTCAAAGCTTTCGGCGGAAAGATGGTAGAAACGAAGATCAAGCCGATGATCTATGACTTTTTAGCATCAGGTGCCGGAGATACTATCTCAGAATACATCGATTCATTTCTGGGTTCAGCAACAGTGGATGCTTTGGGAAGTATTGGTGCTGTGTTTTTACTAGTGGCAGTGTATTCAATTCTGTCATCAATAGAAAGATCGTTCAATATGGTCTGGCAGATGAACAAGGACAGACAGCCGTTAGAGCAATTGAAGACATATTTATCGATCGTGTTCATTACTCCTGTTCTTCTGATTGTATCGATCTGGCTTGCGGGTAGACTTGAATTCATTATTCAGGCGGGTGATAATGTATGGGGAGGTTTTTCAACCTTCATAATATTTCAGATGTTACCGTTCTTTCTGATAATGCTGATGTTCATGTTCCTGCTGATAATAATGCCTAATACTAAAGTCAAGGTTAAACATGCTGCAGTTGGTGCGTTTATCGGGGCGATCCTCTACACGATCCTTAAAGCGATATTCATTCACTATACAAGAATGGCGGTCAGCTATAACGTGATCTACGGTTCTGTTGCGGTTTTACCGTTCTTCATGCTTTGGATATATTTTTCATGGATAATAGTTCTTCTCAGTGTTCAGATCACTTTTGTAAGACAGAACATCCACAACTTAAAGCACATGGAAATAAATGTGGAAACAAACAGGGTAGATAAGATCAAAATAGCTATGATGATAACATTAAAAATACTTAAAGATTTTATCGATGGTAATGAAAGGTCAAGTTTGATGGAGATCAGTTCAGAACTTGATATACCGTTGAAAGATGTTAATCAGTGTATTGCAAAACTCGAGCAAAGCGGAATAATAATCGAGATCGCAAAAAAACATGATGCTTATACATTGAATATACCTGTTGAAAAGCTTACAGTAGAAAGAGTCTTAAAAGCAGTGGATAAGATGTATTTAGAAACAAAAATTTATGGTAGTGAAAAACAGTTTCCTGAATTGAACAGGGTCCTGAACCAGGAAAATGAGATCATAGCCGGTAAAGATTCTATGTTAAGCAGCTTTCTGGATAAATAAAAATGGTCACAAGACTGTTGAATATTTCATTTGTTTTGTTAATTTTAATTTTTATCTCATGTGAAGACAGATTATTTCTTGAACGGGAACCGGAACTGGCATTGGCCAACGGTGTTTATGAATTCGAACCTGGTGGTTATCAGTTCGATCATGTGATACTGGAAAATGACAACTTCCTGTATTCAGCTTTTCCCTGCAATGAAGATAATACCATTACCTTTTTTAATATAGATATTTCAGGTACATATCAGATGTCACTGATCTTTGAGAATGATACGATCTTCAGCAGATCTGTCTATTTGAACGAGATCCACAATGATCTGATCGAAATTACAGTTCTGGATGTAAGTCAGGGTGATTCATTTATTATTTCACCTTTGAATGAGAGACCTTCGGTAATGGATGGAGGTTTTGGAACTATGGGATTCTATGACTGGCAGGATGGTGGAGAACCGACATTATTAAATTATTTGAAAGACGAAGGAATTGCTGATCTAAAATATATTCTCCAGACACATGATGATGCAGACCATTACGGAGGGTTGAACGATGTGGTCAATGACGGAACTATTACTTGCGATGATTATTTTACAAATAATTCGACCGATCTTCCCGCAGTCAATGATACTTTATTTTTCTCAGATGATGTTTTTGGGATCATGTTGCATTATGGAGATCTTCCAACGGACATACTGGATTCTGTTGAAACAGAGGAAAATAATAGGTCGATAACGATGAAGCTGGTATACAAAGATCTTGAAATGCTGTTCACATCTGATATTGAAGTTGAGACAGAGGAATATTTGTTACAGCAGAGTTATTTCCAGTCCTTCCAAAATTACGATATACTAAAAGTCCCTCATCACGGTAGCAGTTCAAGTTCTTCAGAAGATTTTTTAGAATATGTCAGACCGAAATTATCTGTGATAAGTGTGGGAGAGGGAAATCCATGGGATCATCCGACAGATGAAGTTCTGGGTAGGTTGAAGGCTAATTCAGGTTCGATTTTAAGAACAGATATCAATGGTTCTATCAGGATATTAACTGACGGGCGTTCGATCCAGACAATTTCCGGTCAAAAATAAAAAAGCCCCTTACTGCGGGGCTTTTATATTTTCATTTTCTTGAGGAGGAAGTTAATGAACGTAATGTTAATTACAACTCTTTAACTCCTGCAATTTTATAAAAGTTCAAAAATAATTAATTATATCTCCTGATGGAAAATTTGTACCTGAAAACCTTTCGAAGATAATTTTTTTGTTACTTTTTCAGCGCAATATACTGATCTGTGCCTTCCCCCTGTACACCCGAAAGAAACCTGAAGATTAGTATAGCCTGATTCAATATATGAGATCGCAGACCTTTCCACCATCAGATAACACTCATCAATAAATATATCTATCGGATGATAATCACTGAAAAATTCAATGATCGGCTGGTCTTTGCCTGTAAACTCTCTTAATTTAGGATCGTTGTGAGGGTTTAGAAGGAATCTGCAGTCAAAAACAAATCCTCCACCATCTCCATGTTCATTTGCAGGAATACCGTTCTTCTGAAATCCGAAAGAATATACCGAGATCATAAGAGATCTTTTGTCCAGCTTTTCTTTTGTCAAGTTGATCACCTACTTTGGGTTCATAATTTTTACCATATTTGTTGCGATATTTTCGTAAACATGGTCTTCATCTGTAACAGCATAAGGTACGCTCTCCTCACCTGAATTCATGATCTTATCGATCAAAGGAACCTGACCGAGAAGTTCAAAATTCTTTTGTTCTGCATATTTTTTTGCTCCGCTGTCACCAAAAATGTAATGTTTTTTATCACAACTATCACATACAAAATATGACATATTTTCAACGATTCCAAGAACTTTTACATTTACTTTCTGGAACATGTCAATAGCTTTTCTAACATCGATAAGTGACATTTCCTGCGGTGTTGAGACTGCAACTACCCAGTCAACTTTAAGTGACTGGACTATAGAAAGCTGGATATCTCCGGTTCCCGGAGGAAGATCAAGAATAAAGTAATCGATATCTCCCCAGTTCACATCTGAGATCATTTGTGTAACAGCTGAATGAACTAATGGTCCTCTCCAAATTGTAGCTCTTTCAGGATCTACAAGATTTCCGATAGACATGGTTTTCACACCGTGCATTTCAACGGGATCCATTTTTTTATCTGTAACAGTTACATCACCTATTTTAGTTCCGAACATTTTTGATATTGATGGTCCGAAAACATCTGCGTCAAGCAATCCTACTTTATATCCAAGTTTTGTCAATGCTACAGCAACATTAGCTGCTACAGTAGATTTACCAACTCCACCTTTGCCACTTGCAATACCAATGATATTTTTTGCCGTAGGAAGCAAATTTTTATATTCTACCTGTGAAGGTTTACTATGTGAATGAGTTTCTCCTGATGAACAGGAAGAACATCCTTCTGTTGAGCATCCGTCTGCCATGATTTTTACCTCATTTGTTTATTCTAATTCATGATTAAAGTTAAACAACTTACCTTATTTATTTTATGACAAATGATATTATTTAGTATTTAAACTAAGCATTGTCTTAAGTTGTTATTATTTCGACGGGAATGTAAATCTATTATTAGGTAAAATCAAACTATTTGATTGGAATTATTAATCAAAATTAACTTTTATTCTACTATTGACACAGTGTGTAAAGTATGATACTTTAACTTATATGACAAATTTTTAAAACGGAGGAAATATGGAAGAAATTATAGGTCATTGCGGATTGTGCTGTCATGAATGCCCGGCTTATTTAGCGATGAAAAATGATGACAATAAACTCAGGGCAGAAACTGCTCAGAAATGGTCAGAGGATTATGGTGCAGATATTAAACCGGAAGATATTAACTGTCAGGGGTGTTTTTCAAGTGAGGTTGTCTTCAGTCATTGTAATGTATGCGAGATGAGGCAGTGCAGTATGGAGAAAGGTTTGCCGAACTGTGCATATTGTGATATTTATCCATGTGATATTTTGTCAAAATTCTTTGAATATGTTCCAACAGCAAAAGAACAATTAGATAAGGTAAAAAATAGCTTGTAGGGAACTGTTTCAAACTGTTCCCGTATAAGCAAAGATCCTGAGACCCTGAAATTAATTCAGGGTGACGACTGTAACAAGGCGGTTTTAACCCCTTGCAAAAAGGAGTAGAAATTAACAACCTGGGAGAAAAGAAATGAAAAAACTAATGATGCTTATTCTTGCATTAAGCATGACAATCGCTTTTGCAGTACCTAATGCAACTAAAATTGAATTCAGTGCCAAGACCGGAGATAAAGAACTGGATGTTTCATTATCAGAATTCAATGTTGAAGCGAAACTGAATATTAAAAATTTTAACCGGGAAATGATCACAAACTATGATGTTACAGAAAAGAAACTAGAAATGTTGAAAGTTGATTATAGAATGCAACCTGCAGATGTATATATGGCACTGGAAGTTTCAAAAGCTTCAGGTAAACCAATGAGAGATGTTCTCTTGCAGTATAAAGAAAACGGTTGGAACGGCTGGGGATTTATAGCAAAAAAAATGGGTGTAAAACCCGGTTCAAAAGAATTTAAGGGAATGAAGAACAGAATTAAAGAGAGAAAGCACAGAAAAGAAAAGAAGCAGGAAAAGAAAGAAATAGAAAATAAATCTGAAGTAAAACCTCAAAAAAGTGAAATAAAAAAGTCGAATCAGGGTAAAGGAAAAGCGAAAAAATAAAAAATATGGAACAAATTCATGCGTTCCGTACCACAAAATTGATCGACCGGGGTATGCAAGATTGCGTGCCCTTTTTATTTTTGAAAAAAAGAATTTTATTTTCAAGCTATTTATAGTATTTTACAATACATATATGGTCAAGTAAATTAATGTATACACATAAACCGGTAACACTGGAGGAATAATCATGTTAAGCATATCCCCTAAAAAAGAGATACCCAAAATAACTACATGGCTAAAGAAAACTTTTACGAAAACAAAACAGTTAAAAGTTGTTGTAGGATTGTCAGGAGGTCTTGATTCTGCAGTTGTTGCATATCTGGCAGTAAGAGCTTTAGCTCCAAAAGATGTGATATGTGTCAAATTACCATACAAAACTAGCAGCCGCTCCTCTATAATTGATGCTGATAGGGTCATTAAACTGCTGGGAGTTGAATCAAGAGAGATAGATATTACCGATATAGCAAAATCGTTCGGGAAAAAACTGGAAGTCGGAGATCCCACCAGATTTGGAAATATAATGGCAAGAATACGAATGACGATACTCTTTGATATCGCAGCTGAGAATAACGCTGTAGTTCTGGGAACAAGTAATAAAAGTGAACTTCTTCTTGGTTACGGAACTCTGCATGGAGATCTTGCATCTATAATTAATCCTATAGCCGGTTTTTATAAATCTCAGATCAGATTGCTGGCAGAACATTTGGGAGTTCCGGGTGAAATTATTGAAAAGACCCCTTCAGCAGATCTATTTGAAGGACAGACAGATGAAAATGATCTGGGATTTTCTTACAAACAAGCCGATGAAATAATGTTCTCGATATTTGATGAAAAGAACAGCAAGATAAAAACAACCAATCTCGGTTACGATATGGATGATATAAACGAAGTATTGCTAAGAGTTGAAACAAACAAATTCAAAGGTGAAGTACCTTATAAGTACGAATATAAATAGTCTGATATTAATATAAAATTATTTTTGCATGATAAACGGTAAATGATGAAGGATAAAGCACTTTTTCTCGATAGAGATGGTACGATCAATGTCGATACTGACTATTTGTACAAGATTGAAGATTTTCAATTTGAGAAAAATGTTCCTGAAGCATTAAAATTTTTTTTTGATAAAGGATATAAACTTATCGTAGTGACAAATCAATCGGGAATTGCCCGGGGATACTACACTGAGGAAGATCTAAAGAAATTACACGAACATATACAACATGAAGCTGAAAAATACGGTTTTCATTTCACAGAATTTTACTATTGTCCTCATCACAGGGACGGTGTAGTCAAAAAGTATGCAATTGATTGTGAATGCAGAAAACCGAAAACATTTTTTTTAAAAAAAGCAGCAAAAGTTCACTATTTGACCTTGTCAGATTCTTACTTTATTGGTGATAAGCCTGCGGATATGGAATTGGGACGGAAAATGGGACTAACAACGATACTTGTCAGTTCCGGTTACGGGAAGGAAACTGTAAAAACCTGTAAAGACTACGACCACTATATCCAGGACTTTTCAGAACTAAAAAAGATAATAAAATAAAGTAAGGAGTAAAATCATCATGGCAGAGATCACAAGAAACTCAAAAGAAAATTTTCTGGAAATCTACGAGGGATTCCACAAAAGCAAATTCAGAGATGAAATGGAATATATTCCGGTTAAAAATTCTGAATATGATCTTATTAAAGACAAGAAAAAGATTACCGGTGTTAAGCTTAAGAATTTCTTCGAAACAATAGAGCTGGCTTCATATCATGCTGAAAATGAAATGAAAAAAATACTTGAAAGACGTCAGTACAAAAGTCTTTACACCGGAAGTTTTCTTCAGATCAGCGAACAGAGACAGGGATTTTATCTGAACATCGGAAATTCAAGACCGGATTTTTTGGTCAAAATACCCTCGATCGGTAAAATATTCATTGATGTGAAATGCAGAAAGATGTTCGAAGTTGAAATTAATGATCAGGAAAATTTCAAGTTCTTCAGTTTGGACAAAGAGGAGATACTTGAATTGAACAATATTGAGAAAGATCTTGATATTCCTGTGTGGGTAGCAATAAAGGACTTTGCGAATTATAAAAAAGAAAATAATACTTTCCCGGACAATAAATTCTACATTGCCCCTGTTGCCCTGATACAAAAATTCGTTAGAAGTTTAAACTCAAAAGCTGGAAAGAAAAGCGGAATGTTCTATTCTTATAAGATCCCTGCAGACCTGTTTACATGCACAAATACAATTTCTTCTCTGGACTTTGATAAAAAAATAGACAGGGAACAGGTTAAAATGTCCACCGATCTTATGCTGAACTCACTGGATGAAGTTAAGATCGTAATAACAGATATGATATCCAAAGAGAAAACATATAAAACATATTTACCTTATATTCTCAGCGGATATTACTCAGAGGAATCTCAAATATCGAAATTTG
Source organism: Candidatus Delongbacteria bacterium (assembly GCA_016937995.1). Lineage (GTDB taxonomy): Bacteria > UBA4055 > UBA4055 > UBA4055 > UBA4055 > WTAK01. The sequence goes on along the minus strand of JAFGVM010000017.1, from coordinate 17,514 downwards.
TGGGTGCATTGTCCCATCTTACTCCACAGGATGTGAATTCTGTTCTGTGGAATATGATCACGAACAAAGAGATATTGTATATCAAAGGACAACCTCTGGGATTAGCCAAGGAAAATACAATTTGAAAAACGGAGATAAATGGTCTTACCGAAGTACATATTCATAATCGTTTTGCTTTTACTTTCATTATTGGCAGGGCAAAGTGGTCTTGTAAAAGGTAAGACCTACACAAATCCGGATACGACAATTTTTTATTTCGGGGAAAATGTAGATTTTGATAATATTGATCAAAAGCTTTATCTCACCGAAAATGCAAGATTGAAATACAAAAATGTTACATTTGAAGCATATCAGATAATCCTGGACATGAAGGAAAATACTGTTACAGCAGTACAGAAAGAAGATACTGTATTTTCTAAAACTGAACCTGGGAAAATAGACTCTATAGTTATTACAGGAAGACCTGAGATCACTGAGAACAAAGAGACTGTGCAGGGTACCTATATGATGTACGATCTTGATACAAAGAACGGGATCGTTCATAATGCCAGGACTGTAATGAAAAGTGCGAGTGTTGCTGATAACACTTTCTTTCATACGGAAAGCATGATCAAGCTTGAAAATGATGATATTCACGGTACCAATGCTATCATTACCAGTTGCGATCTGGATCACCCCCACTATTATTTCAAAGCTGACAGTGTGATCGTTACAAAAGATAACTGGGTCTATGCGAAACCAATCTCGTTATATTTTGATAACGTACCTGTCGCCTGGTTCCCTTATATTTTGTACAAGAAAAATAAAGGTCGCAATTCAGGTTTCATACTTCCCTCTTATTATTACAGCAGTTCAAAAGGTAACAGTTTTAAGCATCTGGGATATTTCTGGGATATGTCAGACTATACTGATTATACAGTTCTGATGGATTATTATGATAATTTCGGATACCTGCTCAATCAGCAGTTCAGGTATAAGAACAGATACACGATCAGGGGAAATATCAATGCTGATCTGACAAATGACCATGAAAGTATGGACTGGAGAATAAGGGGTAATCATCACCATCAGATAACTCCAACTATGTCTTTGGATGGTGTGGCTGATTATATTACAAAAACTTCTCTGGTAAGGGATCTTGGATATACAAGTATGGACAGAATGCAAAATAAACTTACATCAAGCGGCAGATTCAGTAAAAGATGGAGAAATACCGGGGACAATTTTTCTTTGATGTCATCTTATACACAGTATGTGGATACCGGACTGGTCAAGTACCAATTCCCATCGGTGAATTTTAGCCTAAGCGGTAGAAAACCTTTCTCGGGAATAGAAAACGCTCCTTCAATGATAAAAAAGTTCCAGATCAATGGATCAATAATTTCAAACAGATTGGTGGATATCAACAATGACCGTAATATTTTTACTGACAATACCAGGTCATCCTTTAATTTAAGTCAAACGACAAACTATGAGGATTTCAGGATAGGTTCGAGTCAGAACTTTATGGCGACAAACTACAGAGACAAACACTATTCTACTTCTGAAATAGACAGTATGATAACTTACCAGAATGTGGATTCGACCTTTGAAAATTACGGCTTTAAAACAAATTCATATATTCAGTACAATCACAAACTGTTCAGATATATTAGCTTCAGGGAGTCATTTAATTACAAACATGATGTTGCTTTTAAGTATTATGACGTGGATATGGATGTTGTAACCGGTAATGTTTCAAGGTCAACCTATGACGCGAGTATTACTGCCAACACAAATATTTACGGAATATTCCAGCCTGAGATACTTGCTTTAAAAAAGATCAGACATACGATATCACCAGCTATTTCAATGTCGTACAGACCTGATTTCTCTAAAGATAAATACGGCTATTTCATTACAAGCTACGATACAACATTTGCTTCTTCTCCTGCTGACAGTATTATCTCTATATCAGAAAAGAAGACTGATATCTTTTCACCTTCACTCGTCGGAGCAACTCCGCGGGGAGAATCTGCGACCTTATCATACTCTTTAAAGAATATCATGGATGCAAAGATCCGTAACGGAGACAGAGAGGTTTCAAAAACTTTGTTCAATGTTGATATGTCAGGTTATTATAATTTTGTCGCAGACAGCAATAAAATGTCCGTAATAAATACAAGATTCTACTCTACGTTATATAACGGAAAATTATTTGTCGACAACTTTAGAATGGCAATAAATGTGAATGCGAATGCTGTAACTACTCCATATACCGGAGATAGAGCATCTGGGAAGTATATTAATCCGAATTTTGATTTCTGGAATAAAAATCCGTTCAGAACGGAGAGCTGGAATGCCAACTATAATGTTGGAATACCTATAAACTTCAAAGGTATTTTTTCAAAGGATATCAGTATTTTCACTGAAAGTGAATCAGAAGTTGATATAATTTCACTCGACAGGAATAACTTTACCAGTTTGTCATATGATATTACCGGCAATCTGACCTTTTCAGAGAGATATGACTCAGAAGATAATTACTCAAAGAATCTATATATGACCCTGTCCGGTAAAATAAAGCCAACAGAGAACTGGGAAATTGAGTATACTTCAACAATAAATTTCCTGACACCAAAGAAGTTAACTTCAACAAGAATAAAGATCAGAAGAGAAATGCACTGCTGGCAGGGGGAATTCGAGTGGGATATGTTCTCGAAAGGGTTCAAGTTACTGATAAATACAAAGAGTAGTATTTTCTCGGATATTAAGTTCGATAAAGATACGAGAGTAAGAAAGTGGTAATCATTTACGCACTCTAATTGACAATTTACAATGGACAATCAGAAATCGTCACCCTGAATTTATTTCAGGGTCTAAAATAAAGAATGAAGATAGATGCTGAAATAAATTTAGCATGACGGAACAACAAGTTCAGGATGACAATGTAGGGGACAGCCCAACGGTCGTCCCCTCTTTTAAAAAAGATTGCCACGGATTGTAAGCAATCCTCGCAATGACAAACAAAACAGGAATTATAATGTCACATTTTATAATTGGAACAGCAGGTCATATTGATCATGGTAAAACTTCACTTGTTAAAGCTTTGACAGGTATGGATACCGATGTTTTAAAGGAAGAGAAAGAGAGAAATATCACTATTGATATCGGTTTTGCTTTTCTCGGTGATGATATTACTATAATTGATGTTCCGGGGCATGAGAAATTCATTAAGAATATGGTCGCAGGTGTTTCGACAATTGATTTCGTTCTCTTTGTTATTGCAGCAGACGATGGAGTAATGCCTCAAACCAGAGAGCATTTAGACATACTTAACCTTCTTCAGATCAAGGATGGCATGGTTATTGTCACTAAATCGGATATGGTCGAGGAAGAGTGGCTAGATCTGGTAACAGAGGAGATCAAGGATTACTTGCAGGGAACATTCCTGGAAGGTGCTCCGGTTGTCACAGTTGATTCTCTGAGCAGAAAAGGAATTGATAAAGTTCTTGAAATGATCAACGAGAAGAAACTCAGTAAAGTTGAAAGGATCGACAAAGGCATCTTCAAACTTCCTGTAGACAGAGTTTTTACGATGAAAGGTTTCGGAACTATAATAACCGGGACTATCCTTTCGGGTGATGTAAAAGAGGGTGAAACATTATCACTACAGCCAAAAGGTATTAACGTTCGGGTAAAAGGTCTTCAGTGTCATGGTCAAAAACAAACTGCATTAACAAGTGGGGACAGGGCCGCGATCAATCTTCACGGAGTAAGTGTGGAAGATATCGAGAGAGGTGATATCCTGGTTTCCACAGGTTATCTTGAGCCGACATTTATTTTTGACGGCAAGTTATATCTACTGAGCACAGCTAAAGAACTGAAAAACAGGGCAAGGGTGCGTATTCATGCCGGAACAAATGAAATTTTCGGCAGGGTAATTCTTCTGGACAAGGAAAAATTAGAACCCGGTAAAGAAGCTTTGGTAGAGATCAGACTGGAAGAGGAGATGAATTTATCTCCGGGTGAGAGATTTGTGATCAGGTCTTATTCACCTCAGATGACAATAGGCGGTGGTCAGATACTTACAACAGCCAAGAAAAAAAGTAAAAGATTTGATGAAGAAAAGATCACTCTACTTAAAGAACTTGAAAAGGGTGATCCTCAGGAGCTGGTTGAAGAGATACTTCTAAGTTCAAAGTATGAGCCTTTAGTACCCGGAGATATTTCTAAAAAGCTTGCAAGGACAGATGATGAGACTTTGACAATGCTTGATGATCTGGTATCCAGGCAAAAGATCATTGTTATCGGAAAAGGTAACAAAAAGGTTTATTTCCACAGCAGGAATATAGAAATTACTTTGTCCAAGATAGCTGATGCTCTTGATGAATTTCATTTGAAAAATCCTTACAGGCAGGGAATTTCCAAAGAGGATCTTCGTACAAAGATATCACAGGATCTGAACCAGGTCATATTTGATTTTATACTTAAAAAAGCCGAAACAGAAAATTTTATTCAGATATCACAGAATGTTATTTCAAAGAAAGGTTTTGAAATTCAGATAAATGAAGAAATGAAGAAAAAGCTGGATACATTCCTAGAAGTACTTGATGAAAACAAATTTAAACCACCTGTTATTAAAACAGTTGCTGATCAGATACCAATGTTGGAAAGGGATGCCAGAGAATTGGCAGGTATGCTGATGTTCATGGGTAAAGTAATTAAACTCGATGAAGGTCTTTTGATCTCAAAGGCTTTATTGGATGAAGTGAAAGTTCTTATTTCGAAGAAGATAAAAGATTCCGGTCCCATGAAACTCGGTGAAATTTCTGAGCTATTGGATAGTTCAAGGAAATATATGGTTCCATTGATGGAGTATCTGGATAAGATCGGGTTTACCGTCAGGGACGGGGATTACAGAAAATTAAAATAACAATTAATAAAAGTCATAATACAGAAAGATAAAGAAAAGGATCTGATTATAAATGGGTGCAAAGAGTTCGACCTGTTTCAGCAGAAAAGGTAAACCGTTAACAGAATATTTTACAGAACTGGAAGCTGAGGACAGTGCTAGTTTTATCAGGCAGGAGCATAATAACAATATGGTTCCCTACCGCTGTGAAAAATGCGGTTTGTGGCACTTGGCACCTTCAGACAGGCAAACTCCAAGCAGAAAGTGCAGGTTCTGCACAGATTCAAAAGGGAAACCTAAAGAATTATATTTTTCAAAAGATGATGCACAAAGAAGAGCTGAAATTTTATTTAAAGAGCAGGGAGTGAGATTGAAAGTCTATGAATGTCCCGAAAATGACGGTTTCCATTTGACAAAAGATTAAATAATAGTTATATTTGGCATTCAATTAATGTTGAACTCGGTTTGGATGGAATATTCTTGCTGGGCAACGATTAAAAAATCAAGGAGATACACATGCTAGGAAAAGAAGGAAAACTGGAGATCGTAAAAAAGTACGGTGGTTCTGAAAAAGATACCGGAAAAGCTGAAGTGCAGATCGTTATCATGTCAACAAGAGTAAAGCAGTTGACTGAACACCTGAAGATCAATAAAAAAGACAATCACTCAAGAAGAGGTATGAGATTGTTACTTGGTAAAAGAGGTAGATTGTTAAAGTTTTTGAAGAACAAGGATATTGAGAGATATAGAGCTTTGATCGCTGATCTTGGAATTAAAGATCGTTACTAAGCTAAGATCATAGAAAGTAAAAACCCCGAATTATTCGGGGTTTTTTTATTTCTGATGATAAACTGCGTATTTCTTCTTCATAATATTATTTTTATTCAAGTCACCTGGGTCACTAGGTTCATTCAAAAAAGAAAATTATTCCTTGAACTACTTGTTTTTAATCAAAAATTAATTTTGAGTGTGTTATGATATTTAAAAACTTATTACTCGCCACTTATCACTATCTGTACAGATTTATCATATCATCTTTCCAGCTTCTGTATGTTTTGTACCAGTTTCCATTATTGATACTATCGATATATGTGGAATCGGCTGATAATGTCAGTGTAAAGGTCTCTATATTCGGATAGACCGAATCATTGAAAGCGATTGTATCATCCATGCCAATATGTCTAAGATCTTTCACAAATACCAGAGTATCATCATATCTGATATGGATCTTTTTGTTAATATTATCCCATTTTACAACATTCAAATTGGAGTCATTGTCAAGTTTTCCAAGGAATAGCCAGTTGGAAGAATCAAAAGTTTTCATGAATAACGTGTTGGCTGAATACGAAGTATCTCCTAATGCAACACCATTTCTGTAAGGAAATGAAGAATACCTTGTCCTAACCAGAGCAACTATAGTATCGGAGTCAAACTTTGAATAGACAGAATTATTTTGAGAATAAATGGTCAGAAGATCATCATCCACTTCAGGAGTACAAGACAAAAAAAGTAATACTGAGAATACAGTTAGGATCAATATCTTTATTTTCATAATTTTATCCTATTTTTCTTTAAACAAAAGTTAACAATTTTAAGATTCTGAATCAAGTTCAGAATGACATTTTAAGTTAGAAGTCAGAAATTAGAAATAATTGTTTAGTACACATGGATCTCCGTATCAGGTACGAAGATGACGGATCGTAAGTAACCTCAGTGATCTTTGTGACTTCGTGAGTTATATTATTTTATCTCAATCAGTTCTGAGAAAAGGTCAGCATCCTTTTTTATCAGTTCAGAGCTTCCGATGATGCTTTTTATAGCCTTTTCATTAAACTTTTTCAGCTGAGGAGCCTGGTCCCTGATATCCTGCTGAGTTGTTTCAAGTATCTCATCAATTATTTTTTCAACTCTTTCTTCTCTCTCTCCGGATAAATAATCATTTCTGGCCTTTATACCCTTCCCGTTAGGGCTTTGAAGCGGATCGAACGCGGAATATGCACCGATCTTGATATTGTCAAAAGTATCACTGTCTATCTTGAATTTACTTATATGTTCAGATATGCTTTTATAGGCTTCATAGGTTTTCTTTACATTCGGGTCTCGGTAGCTTGTCATTGTCATTATTCCACTTATCGTGTTAAGAGATACCCATGCTCCGTATGCACCACCCTGTATCCTGATCTTATTGAACAGGTAGTCTGAAGAAAGATAGTTTTTCAGAACTTCAACCTTTCCGGAATATTTGTATTCATCGTCAAATAACTGGGCACCTTCAGATGCAAAAACAATATCCGAGGAAGTTAAAAAAGCTTCACCAGGTACGAATTTACCAAATTTCGGAAATATCTTTTTCACTGGTTCTGTACTAAACACTTTCAATATGTCTTCTGAATTGTTTTTAACAATATCAATACCTTCTTTATCGGAAGTAACATTTATTATCAAATTATCTTTTCTGAACATCAGGTCTCTGATAAGTTTCATTTTTTCTATCAGGTCATCGAATACAGTGTCAAAATTATCACTTACTTCCTTATATTTGAAGTATGAAGTAAATCCTTTAACGTACTCTAAATATTTTCCTTGATCGTTCAAGTTTGCATTTATACGGTTCACTGCGTACTGGTAACCTTCAGATTTTAATGATGTATCCCTGTGATGCAACCTGCTTTTAATGATCTCTTCTATTCTTTCCTTATCTTCAAAAGAGATATTTTGGATTATATCGATCAGGATCTCTTTGACCTTAGGGAAATATTCTTTCAGAGTTTTGATCTCGGCCCACATAATCGGAGTGAATTTATTTGGATCATCAACAGAAGTTACATTATTAAACACACAATTGAATCCACCAAAATAGGCGGCAATATCTTTAGTTAAAGTTTCATAGTCTCTGGTTTTTGTGCCGATCTCTTTAAGAAGGTCAGTGAAAATATTCATGTAAGGCAATAACTCTGTCGGGATAGAATCAATTTTCATTCCAAGACTTAAATAGATGATATCATTTGTAAAGTGTTCATTTGCCAGGAATTTCACTCCTGAAACCTCTGATACTTCTGGTAACAGAAAAATAGATTTTCTTTCGATATCAGATAGACTCAGCTTTGGAACTTTCTGAATATCTTCATCAGATACAGGTGCTTCTTGAGCTATTTTAAATGCTGCAGTGAATTTAACAAGTTCTTCGATCTGTTCTTTTGACAAGCTGTTCTTATGGTCTTCACATCTTTTTCTTTCTTTATCCGCTTTTGCAGCATTCAATTCTTTATCAGGTATTAAAGTAACAACTGCAGAAAGATCTCTGTTCAACAAATACTTCTCGATAAGTTTTTCAAACAGGTTATCTTCAATCGCTTCTTTTTTGATCTCTGCAAGAATGTTACTGATCTTTAAAGCTTTGATCGTGTCAGTGTCATAAAGCATAGAGTTAAGTACAGAGAACATGTAGCTGATACCACGCTGAGAGCTTGCGGTTTTCTCCTTGATCTTAAATTCAATATTATTTATCTCCGCTTTCACAAGATCAAGATCAAGTTTATTTTTGACCAACTCTTCAAGAGAGGAATAATAAACATCCAAAAATTTATATCTGTCAGTTGGACTGCTACCGGAAATGAACGTTACCATTGATGTAAAGTAGGCATTATCATCATAATAACCTGTCAGATCATTTGCTATACCGGCTTTCATAATATTTTTCTTCAAGATCGAAGCATCAGAATTAAAAAGAATATTGGTGATGATATTAAAAGCGATATTCTCTTTTATGTTATCAGGGGTAGTGATCTTTGTTCCTACAACGATATATGATCTATTTTCATCTGATTCTGAAGGGTTGATCGGATATTTAAATTCTGCAAACTGTTGAGAAGAAATCGAGTCACCTTCAAATATTGATGAATCAACATCAAGATACTCAAAGTCTTTCAAATAATTATCATTGATAAATTTCAACTCCTCGTTCAGATCAGCATTTCCGTACAGGAATATCTTACTGTTAGACGGATGGTAGAATTTCTTGTGGAAATCTTTGAATTGTTCGTAAGTAAGATCAGGAATAGCTTCAGGGTCGCCACCTGAGTTAACTGAATAAGTTGATCCAGGGTACAATGTTGCGGCGAGCTTGTCCATAAGAATACTGACAGGATTAGACATTGCCCCTTTCATCTCATTGAATACGATACCCTGAAATTTTACAGGTTCATCCGCTTTGTCAAGTTCATAATGCCAGCCTTCCTGATAGAATGTATGTTTTTCAAGAAGCGGTCTTAAAGTAGTATCAAGGTAAACACTCATAAAATTGAAGTATTCTTTATTATTCCTTGTAGAGTATGGGTAATAAGTTGCATCTGATCCGGTAAAGGCATTTATGAAAGTTGATAAACCACCCTTTACAAGTTCTGCGAATACATCTTTTAACGGGTATTTCTCCGATCCTGATAAAACACAATGCTCAAGAATGTGCGGTACTCCTGTTGAATCTGTAGGGATTGTTTTAAAGCTAATAGCAAAAGTTTTATTATCATCATCGTTCTTCAGTGCGGTTAATTTAGCTTTATTTTTTGAATGTTCGAACATCAACACTTCAGAACTTATCTCTTTAATATATTCCTTATGTATAAGCTTGAAACCTTGGTAAATTTTACCTTCTAAAAATTCTTTCATTCAGTATAACCCTTTATTAATTATTTAATCGTTAGAAAGGAATGAAATATAATTGATTTGAGCAAGAAAATTAATGTTATTTTATTGACAATAATAAGTATAAACTATAATTTGATTAAAAAACGGAGAAAGTATGAAAAATATTATTTTATCTTTTATTATTTCAGCACTGATCATTCCAAGTTCAGTTCTATATTCAAGGATCGTAAGCGGTATAGAAATACCTGAAACTTTAAAGTCTAACAGTACACAGCTGATTTTAAACGGAGCAGGTGTCAGAGAGAAATTTTTTATGGACCTTTATGTAGGTGCTTTATATTTGAAAAAAAAAGACAAGGTCGCAAAAGCCATAATAAACTCGAAAGAGGATATGGCTATCAGACTTTACATCACATCTTCATTGATTACAAGTAAGAAGATGAGAAATGCAGTTAACGAAGGTTTCGAAAATTCGACAAATAACAACACAGCTCCTATCAAGAAAGAGATCGGAGAATTTACTTCAGTATTCAAAGACGAGATAAAAGACGGTGATATTTTTGAAATGATATATACTGACTCTCTGGGAACAAGTATCATTAAGAATGGAGTTCCTTCCGCACTGATAAAAGGTCACAGATTCAAAGAGGCTTTATTCGGGATATGGCTATGCGAAGAACCTGCTCAGAAGAGCTTAAAAGAAGATATGCTGGGTGAATAATTTAATTAAAATCTCGGATTAACGACATTATTATATATAGAACCAAATGTGTAACTAAGACCTACTGATGACCAGAAAGTATATTCCGTTGAAAGCTCCTGTTTCTGCAGTAACAATTCTTCCGCATTGACCTCCCCCCTCGGTAGATTAAGCTGATCATGAATGATAGAATAACCTCCGTAAATATTCACTGAGAGACCTTTAAGTATATTCAGAGATATTTCGGAGTATATGTCTACTCTGTTCTTATCAAGGTCAAAAAAGTAATTAGAACCGGTTATATTTGTCTCAATATTACCCCAAGGTCTTTTAATTTCCATTGATATCTCAAGTATTTGTCTGAATCTCCCTTCTGCAAGATAATTGTATATGGTAGTTTCATTATATTTGAAATAACGATATCCAACTCTATATAAAAACTTCAACTCTCTGCTTGTAGATTCAGAGTAAGGAAATAAATTGTATTCTATTGCAGGATAAGTAGAAATTCTATAGTCATAGTTGGAGTATGTAGAAGATAAAATATCGCATGAAATTCCTGCTGACCAGTGATCTCCGATGCTTTTTACAAGCAGCGAACTAAGACTTTGTCCCCTGGAAAAATAAGAATCGGTTGCAGATGAAACAATATTATCATTTTCATCGAAAGAGTAGAAATTCTGTTCCTGATAGTCCGCAAATATTGAAGTATTGAATTTCCAGTCCTCCGTAACTCTTTTGGCGGAAATACTCCCATAAGTATAATAAGAGTCATTATTTTTTTGAGAATTCATATTCCCGTACGCACTTATACTGAAAACCCAGCTGTCCCATGGATCATCAAGAATACTTTCCTCTTCAGTACCAGGATCATAAATAATTTTAATATTTTCACAAATAGGAGTGTTTGTTATATAAGGAATCAGTCCCAATTTTAAGCATTGAACGAATTTTTGCCTAATGATATCCTCAGTGTCATCCTGCATAGAAGTAAATTTCAAAGTATCATTTTTATTAATGAACTTTTCCTGTCCTGTGAATTCAACAGTATAATTCTGTCCGTTGCTACCGGTTGTCTCATCAGTGATCATGATAAATACATCTGCAACTTTCCGGTCAATAACATAATTAACGAATTTTATTTCACTTCTTACAAAATCGAGATCGCAGTTGTTGCAGTCGATGTATATTTTAGGTATTAAACTTTTATCATCAGCAAGCAACGATAATGTAAAAAAGAAAAATGAAAACAAAAATAAATTTAGAGTACGCATATATAATTCCTATATTAAAACTAATTAGTTTGATAAAGGTAGTGTAATATATTTAGAATGTCAAGCTTTAAGAATACCTGAAATAATATTAACAATATATTCTTTGAAATCCAATTTTTGATCCCTTATTAATCAATTTTCCCATCATAGGTCTGACTGAATGTTGAAATATCATAACTGAATCGTCTTCGATACAATCATTTATGATATTTCGTTTTGCTGTTTTCAATGCCTCTGGATCGTAGTCAAGATATATAATATTTTCATTATTCAAATGCCAAAGAGTAGGAATTATATCTCCGGGAAATATATAATTCTGATCATTGATAGTAAATTTTGCGTACTGCAATCCTGCGGTATGTCCAGGTGATAGCATAAGTTTAACTGATTTTTCAAGATTAAAATTACCGTCAATTATTTTGAGTAAATTGTATTTCCCAAGAATATCTTTAAAGACAGACCAGTATTTATATAATGTAGGATCTTTTTCAGCAAATTCAATTTCACTGGACTGAAGGTAATGTACCGCATTTGAAAATACAGGTTCCTTATCTTCACTTATACATCCACCGCAATGATCGAAATGGAAGTGTGTCAAAATTACTATATCAATGTCTGAGGGGGTGATATTAAGATCTTTCAGACCTGTTAAAAGCTTTCTTGGGTAGTCAATTTTATATTTGTTTTCATCAGGGTTAAAAAGTCCGGTTCCGGTATCAATTAAAACATTTTTATCATTTTTCTGAATAAGCAGGCAATTGGACCCCATCTTCATTGAGGGATAGCTGTCATCTAATGAAACGGGAGACAAATCATGTCTCCCGGTACTGTATCTAACTTCCAATTTCCCATCAGATATTATATGTAATTTCTCCATTTTTAAGCCAAAATATCTTTGATCTTAAGTTGAATATATGAAGATCCATTCCAGTTGTTCTCTTCGATCAAATATGCAAATTTAAGGTTTGATCTAAGATCATTCACAAGATCGAACTTATCAGCAAGGTTAAAACCGATAGCATCGAAAACGATACCATTCTGTCTTAATTTCATACGAAGATGATTACCTTTGGACTTCATTTTTCTGTTGTTGGAATCCAATTTCGATCCTACGATACGTACTTCACCTACGATATCAACATTTTCTGTAGCAAAGACAGGCTGTTCGTTATATGGACCAAAAGGTTCAAAGAGATATAGGTTATCCATCATATCCTGATCAATATCGTTAAAATCTATTTTCAGGTCGATCTTAAGGAAAGGTTTAAAATCTTTATCAGGTGTTGTCCGTGAGATTATCTCATTGAATTTCTTTTTGAACTCAGGAATATTTTTACTGTCTATCTCAAATCCGGCCGCATAGTTATGACCTCCAAAATTCTCCTGTTCCAACAGGTTCAACTCGTAACACTCTGTAAGAACTTCATATATGTTTATTCCGGAAATACTTCTGCAGGATCCTTTACCAATACCGTCATTTATGGATATTACAACACTTGGTCGGTAGTATTTTTCCACTAATCTTGAGGCAACTATCCCTATAACTCCCACATGCCAGTTCTCATTTGCAACTACGATAGCTTTATCAGCTTTAGGATCAAAATGATCAACTTCTTCAAGAATATTTATTGCCTCACTCAATGTTTCAGCATCAAATTCTCTTCTTCTTTTATTTTCAAGTTCAAGATCAGCAACTATCTCAGTTGCCTCCTGAATGTCGTTAGTAATTAAAAGGTTTACAGCTCTCTCTGCATCCCCCATTCTTCCCACAGCATTGATCCTTGGAGCAAGTCCAAAAAGGATATGATTGACTTTCACATCATTTCCATAGAAATTAAGCTTTTTTAAAAGTGTACTTAGACCTATATTAGGGCAATTGCCTAAAGTTCTGAGACCTTCATAAACGATCTTTCTGTTCTCCCCGGTCATAGGAACGATGTCAGCAGCAGTACCAATAGCTGTGATATTAATGAATTTTTCAGATATTTTTAACGGCATGTCGTTATTGGCAAGAATACCCTGAATAAGCTTGAAAGCAACTCCAACTCCAGCTAAATGTTTGTACGGGTAGTCACAGTCATTTCTTTTCGGGTCAATGATAGCATATGCTTTCGGCAGTTCATTATCAGGTTCATGATGATCAGTGATAATAATATCTATGCCAAGAGATTTAGCATATTCAACTTCCTGAACGGAAGTAATACCGCAATCAACGGTAATGATAAGGTCAACACCATTTTTGGATGCCTGCAATATTCCATTATTGCTTAAACCGTATCCTTCAGATTCCCTATTAGGTATTGCATAATCTACTTTCAGCCCTAATCTTCTCAGAAAAAACAGGTAAAGAATAGAGGTCGAGGTAATTCCGTCAACATCGTAATCTCCCCAGATCAGAATGTTCTCTCTGTTGACCAGTGCTTCAATTACCCTTTCCACTGCCTTATCCATATCCTTCATTAAAAAAGGATCGTGGTATTCAACATTTTCGGGGTGCAGGAAGGTCTCTATATCCTCCCGGGTTTTGTAACCTCTTGAGACTAGTAACTTGAGAATAGCTGACGGAAGCCCTGTTTGGCTTGCCAGATCATCAATTATATAGGGTTCTGGATCATTTTTGAATTCCCATCTTTTTTCCACTTTTGGCCTAATTTATATAATATTATTAAAATCATGGTAGTTGTAGCCTGAGGCTAACCCTTAACTTGTTTTATTTTGAACTTTGACAGAGTCTCTTCAAAAATGTCTTTATCCAGAGGTTCATTAACGATCAACTTTGTCACCTCAAAAACAGTTCTAACATCATTCGAAGTTTCATATTTTCTTAAGAACATCTTGGTTTCAATATCGTTATCCACCCAGATCCACTCAGTATACCGTATCGCTTTTTTTTCTAAAGCTCCTATCGCAGCCTGAATCTCTACATTTTTGTCTTCTTCAGGCATATCACTGTTCTTAATTTCATTCACGTATGCGTCAGTTTCATCCTGATCTGTGGGATCAAAGAACATGTAGCTATAAATATGTGCTTTTCTTTTCTCTCCATCGCCACATGTAATACGCACTTTTTTTACCAACTTAGCTTTGTAATATTCATAATTTGGAACATCTGTTGTATAGTTATCAAAAATGAGCTCACCTACCACTTCCGTACCATCCCAGGCAAAATTCAGTCCATAATCAAGTGTGTAATGCCTGTCCTTGTATTTCAATTTACCATTTTTTTCAAGGACATTGTTACCCTCAGCAGGTTCTTCGATCATTAAATAGGAATTATTCTCAACATCGACCCATATTTTTTGCACTGAAATAAATACGTCAAGTTTATCAATATTTTCCTGATGTCTTTTTAGTAATTCAGGATCACCTTCATACCTTTCTTTCTTGATCTCAACGTAAAGCGTTTTGAAGGGTACCTTACAAAAAATGTTTACGAGACTTGCTAATATCACTACAGGTATTATTATTCTCATATCTATATCTAACTTTTTAATTACAATTTAAAGTTGGTCTATAAGCCGGATTCTGTAATTCCCTGGAGAATCGATGGTCATTTATCTACGCAGCAAAGCTGCTAAGCGACCGACCCTTCTTCCCGCCTAAGCTCAAACGAGCAGTTTGAAAAGGAAGATTTACTTGGTCTTGCACCGGATGGGGTTTACCATGCCGAATGATCTTACGATCTTTCGCGGTGTGCTCTTACCACACCCTTTCACCCTTACCCTGAATCTAGTTCAAGGCGGTTTGCTTTCTGTTGCACTTTCCGTTGCATTTCTGCACCCTGCTTTCACAGGCATCCTGCTCTATGGTGTCCGGACTTTCCTTATTCCAATATCAATTGAAACACGACCATCCAACCAACTTTTTTTGCACTACTTACTTTCGTTTCCGAAACTGTATATCAATATCCTGCTACATGTATCACACTGTACTATCGAATCCCCTCTCTTTAATTCAGAGAGTTTTTGAGACGGTAACACAGTGAAGCAACCACCGCAATGCCCTTCATCAGCAGGTACAACTGCAGCTTGGTTCTTTGAACTATATATTCTTTCATACAAATTATATAAATGTTTGTCAATTTTTGCAACAAGTTTATTTCTTTTTTCAGCTAACTTTTTCTCATCTTCTGCAGTCGCAGCAAGTTTTTCATCAAGCTGCTTCTGTTTTTCTTTCAGTGTTTCAGTCTTTTCTTCAAGCAATTTATTTTGTTGGTCAATATTTTCAGTGATACTTTGTAAATTAACGTTTGATTCAGATATTTTTAAGGTAAGTTCTTCTACTAAATTTTCTCGGTAAGCCATTTCATTAACAAGAGCTTCATACTCTTTATTATTTGTTACCATACTTCTCTGATCTTTGTATTTTTCAAGCAACTTATTTGATTCATCGACTGTTGCTTTTGAATCAAGGATATCCTTTTTAGTATCTGAAAAATCGGTATTCAGTTCCTCTAGAACTTTTTGAATCTCATTTATCTCACGGGTAAATTCATTTACAAGGTAAGGAAGGTTTCCTTTTGCTTTTTCAATTTTGTACAACTTTGTATCTAAAGTTTGTAGATCTGTAAGCTGTTGTAGTTTTTTTTGCATTTATTACTCCTTGATAAAACAGGTCTTATTTATATTTCGTCAACACTTATAACAGGATCCTTATCTACTTCAGAAAGAATTATCCTGTTATCCAATATTTCGTTACTAAGATAATCAAACAATCCGTTAGACGCAACAATTTCCGTCGCATGATGAGTTGCATCAATGATGTGAATATATTTCGATGCTTCCTGATAGAGATGATGTCCAAATTCCGATGTAAGATACAGGTCTGCACCAGCCATATAAGCATGCTTCCAATAGGATGAACCGTTTCCACCGCAAACAGCGACTTTTTTGATCTTTTTTGAGGTAGTCGAAGCTATTCTTAAAGTTTTTGTGTTCAAATATTTTTCTGTATTTTGAGCAAATTCCTTTAAGCTTAATTCATATTCAAGGTCTCCAATTACCCCCAGTCCAAAGTTACCTGAAAGATTCTCAAGTTTGAAAATATCGATGACAGGCTCTTCATAAGGATGTACAGACTTAACTTTTTCAATCAGTTCATTCAACTTCCATGAAGGTACAACGGTCTCTATTTTTATCTCATTTACACGCTCAATAACACCTTTTGTTCCTATGAATGGTGATGAGTTCTTTCCCGGTCTGAAGTTGCTTTCACCCTTTGTTTGAAAAAATACATGATCATAATTTCCTATGGAAGCTCCACCGTTGCTACTGATCGTTTCTTTGATCTGATCTTCAAATTCAGAAGGAACATAGACTACGATCTTAAATAACTCTGTAACTTCCACCCCGGATATTTCATTTAGCGGTATCAGTGGTTTTATGTTTTTTAAATTAAATTTACCGGCAAGTAAATGACTTACTCCACCATCCAGAAGATCATAATTTGTATGGCATGCTATAAAAGAGATGTCGTTTTTGATCATCATTGAGATAATGTCGGAATAATATTCTCCGTGAATTAATTTTTTCAATGGATTTTTAAAAAGCGGATGATGTGTAACGATAAGGTTACATTTTTTTTCAACAGCCTCCTCAACAACATCAATAGTTGGATTAAGACTTACCAGTATAGATCGAACTTCTGAGCTCTTATTTCCAACTAAAAGACCAACAGGATCATCCTTCCATTTGATAGATGGAATAATTCTCTTGTTAAGTATTTTTAAAACATCGTTTACCAGCATAATTTCTCCATAGTAAAAAAAAAGGTGCTAGGCACCTTTTCGTTACTTGTGGGGCTACAGGGACTTGAACCCCGGACCAATAGATTATGAGTCTACTGCTCTAACCGACTGAGCTATAGCCCCGATACTGCATTTTGCAGGTTAGCAAATATAACGCTCTTAGCTTTTATTGTCAAGTATTTTTTGAAAGGATTTTAAGGCTTGTATCAAGTCAGTTATTATTATCCTGTTCAGGTTCAGGAATGTTTATATCAAT